>NZ_JADZGH010000180.1:3536-9326 GCF_015865005.1 Rhodococcus sp. CX | reverse complement strand
GGCCGGGGTGCCCCACTCGTTGTGCGTGTCAGCCCTGGTAGCCGGGCGGGTAGAGCACGGACTTGAGCTCGCAGAACGCCTCGATACCCTCGGGGCCGTTCTCGCGGCCGATGCCGGAGTTCTTGTAGCCGCCGAACGGCGAGCCCGGGTCGAAGGCGTACCAGTTGATGCCGTAGGTGCCGGTGCGGACCTGCGCGGCGACCTCGAGTCCCTTCTCGATGTCGGTGGTGTACACCGAACCGGCCAGGCCGTAGTCCGAGTCGTTGGCGATCTTGATCGCCTCGTCGACCGAGTCGTACGGGAGGATGGACAGCACCGGACCGAAGATCTCCTCGCGGGCGATCGTCATCGAGTTGTCGACGTCCGCGAACACGGTCGGCTCGACGTAGTAGCCGGTCTCGATGCCGGCCGGGCGGCCGCCGCCGAGCACCAGGCGGGCGCCTTCCTTCTTGCCCTGCTCGATGTACCCCTCGACGCGGTCGCGCTGCTTCGCCGAGATCAGCGGGCCCAGCTGCGCGGCCGGATCGTCGGGCAGGCCGACGGGGAAGAATGCGGCGGTCGCGACGACCTTCTCGACGACCTCGTCGTAGCGCGAGCGCGGCGCCAGGATGCGGGTCTGGCCGACGCACGCCTGCCCGGTGTTCATCAGGCCGGACATCACGAGCATCGCGATCGTCGAATCGAGATCGGCGTCCTCGAGCACGATCGCGGCGGACTTGCCGCCGAGTTCGAGCGAACAGCGCTTGAGGTTCTGCGCGGCGATCGCACCGATGTGCTTGCCGACCGCGGTGGACCCGGTGAACGTGACCTTGTCGATGTCGGGGTGCGAGACCAGGTACTCACCGGTCTCGGCGCCGCCCTGCACGATCGACAGCACACCCTCGGGCAGGCCGGCCTCGGCGAAGATCTCGGCGACCATGTTGATCGTCAACGGCGCCTCGGGCGCCGGCTTGAGCACGACCGAGCAGCCCGCGAGCAGCGCCGGACCCAGCTTGTTCGCCGCCAGGAACAGCGGCACGTTCCACGCGACGACCGCGGCGACCACACCGACGGGCTCGCGGGTGACGCGGGTGCGGCCGAACGAACCGGACCGCTCGTCGACCCACGGGAACGTCTCGGCGGCGCTCGCGTAGTAGTTCAGCGTGCCCAGCGCCGAGGTCATCTGCATCATCTGCACCGACGCCGGGGGCTGGCCCATCTCGGCGGTGAGCTTCGCGGTGATCTCCGCGGAGCGCTCCTCGATCAGTTTGGCGGCCTTGGCGATCACCTGCGCGCGTTCGGCGGGCGAGGTGCGGGGCCACGGCCCGTCGTCGAACGCGGTGCGCGCCGCCGCGATCGCGGCGTCGATGTCCTTCGGCCCGGCGACGGGGACCGAGCCGACGCGTTCCTCCGTCGCGGGGGAGAACACCTCGAGCTTCTCGTCCGTCGACGGTGCGACCCACCGGCCGCCGATGAAGAGCTTGTCGTAGTCGGTCATGTTCCTCTTCCTCGTAACTTGTTCTGCGAACTCACGTCAGGGCTTGCCAGTAGGTGCCGTCGAGCATTGCCTCGAGGGTCGCGCGGTGCAGGATCATCGAGTCCGGGTCGTCGGGTTGCTCGGCCTGCCCGAAGTGGACGGCGCGAGTCTGGATGCGCAGCATGATGATCGCGTGCTGCAGTGCGGCGTAGCAGGTGTGGAAGTCCAGGTGCTGCGGGGTGTGCCCGGTGCGGGCGGCGTACGCGGCGGCGAGGTCGTCGCGGCGCAGGAAGCCGGGCAGCCCGGGCAGGTTCGCCGCCGCGGCGATGTCCTCGAAGAACCTGTGCAGGAACGTCATCCACGCCAGGTCCATCTCGCGGGCACCGATGGTGGCGAGTTCCCAGTCGAGGACGGCGACGGGCTCGAAGTCGTCGAACAGGATGTTGCCGATGCGGGCGTCGCCCCAGCACACCACGGCCGGGGACGGATCGTCCGGTACGTGTTCGTCGAGCCACGCGAAGGCACGTTCGATGAGCGGCGAGCGCGGCCCGGTCCGTGTGGTCCACTCGTAGTAGGCGCGCTGCCGGTCGATGTGGGCGCGCACCGCCGCGGTCGCGTCGGGTGGGGTGTCGAGATCGGCGATGCCGGGATCGACTGCGTCGAGCGGTAATTCGTGGATACGGGCGAGAATGCCGACCGCGGAGTCCTGCATCGCGGCTCGCTGCGCGTCGTCGGCCTCGGTGACCCACGAACCGAAGTTGTAGGGCATGACGTCCGGTGGGACGACACCGTCGATGCGGGACATGACGAAGAACGGGGCGCCGAGCGGACCGGCGTCGGGTTCGGACCACAGGACCGCCGGAACCGGCACGTCGGTGTGCTCGGCGACGGCGCGCATGATCCGGAACTGGGAGTCGAGGTCGTAGGTGGGGAACACGGGCACGGCGGTCGCCGCGGGCGCGATGCGCGCCACGAGCCGGTGGGTGCGGCCGTCCCAGGTTGCGTCGAACAGCAGGGTTTCGCTGGACATCCCGGTCGCGTCGGGGGAGTGCACGTTGTCCACCCGGGGATCCGGAACCCGTTCGGCGAGCCACCGCTGCAGGTCGGCGCGGATCTGTTCGGGGTCGCGACGGGAATCGTGGGGGCGGGCGACTTCGGCGTGGTGTGCGGTGTCCTCCGGATCGATGATCACCCGCGACTCCTCCCGTGTTCTCGTGCTGTGACCTCGAACACTAGAACACGTTTCATCTTTACGGAAGGGAGCTCCCGGTATCGGGGATCAGCCGGGATGCTGCTCGAACCACTCGAGCATCATCTGCCAGGCCTCGGCCGCGGCGGCCGGGTCGTACCGCGGCCCGGTGTCGTTGAAGAACGCGTGGTCGGCGCCGGCGAACGTCACCACCTCGTGCGTGAGCCCGGCCCGCTCGAGCGCCGCGGTCGCGGCATCGCGGGTCGCGTCGACCCGCTGGTCCTTCTCCGCGTAGATCGCCAGCACCGCCGCCCGCGACCCGGAGAAGTCCGCTCCCTCGGGCAGCGGCCCGTAGAACGGGACCGCGTTGGCCAGGCGCGGTTCGCCGGAGGCGAGCAGCAGCCAGGTCATGCCCCCGCCGAAACAGAAGCCGACCGCCTCGATCGGCAGGCCGGGGAGCCGTCGGGACAGTTCGTCGACCCCCTCCTTCATGTCCGCGGTGAACCGCTCCGTCGGCACGTTGCTCAGCGCCGCGGTCGCCGCGGCCGGATCGGCGAACGACGCCGTGCCACCCTCCTCGGACAGCAGGTCGATCGCCAGCGCCGAATAGCCGGCACCGGCGAAGCGCCCGGCGACCGAGCGGATGTGATCGTTGAGTCCCTTGTTCTCGTGAATCACCAGGACGCCGCCGCGCGGGTCGGTGGCGCCGGCCCAGGCACCCTGCAGGGTGCGGCCGTCCGGGCCCGGGAAGGTGACCTCCTCGGTCGGGACGGCCTCGGCGGCCCCCGGTGGCGGTGATGCCGGAGTCTCGGGCGCGGGGCTCGCCGGCGTCGGCTCGTCCTCCCGCGCGCACGCGGCGAGCAGCGACGACGCGGCGGCCAGACCGATGCCGAGCAGGCCCAGCCGGCGCAGTGCCTCTCGGCGCGTGAGCAGGCCGTCGGCGTGATCGACGGCGATCTCCTCGGCGATGTAACGCTGGAACGGTGTCATCTCTGCCCCCGCCCGGGTTGCGACCTTCCGAGAAGTATTTCGCATCCGGACGGCGGTCAGGGCTCGATTGCGAGCACTCCGGCACCGGTGAGTGTGCCGAGTGGGCCGAGTTCGGCCGGCACGATCCGCAGATCCCGGAGGAAGGACAATCGGCCGTAGCGCGCGGCCGCCGCCAGCATCGGACGCCACAGCGGCGGTCCGGCCTGCGCGAATCCGCCCCCGACGACCACCAGGCCGACGTCGGTCAGGGCCGCCGCCGACGCGAGGATCTGGCCGAGCGCGGTACCCGCCCGTTCGAGTGCCGTGGCCGCCGTCCGGTTCCCGGCGGCTGCGTCCGCGCACAACGCCATCGCGTCGTCGCCGGCCCAGCCGTGGCTGCGCGCCCAGCGCACGGTCGCCGGGCCGCTCGCGACGGTCTCGATGCAGCCGGTCGCGCCGCACGCGCACTGGTCGACGCCGTATGCCGAGGTCATGTGCCCGATGTGGCCCGCATTGCCGGAACGGCCCGGGGCGATCCGGCCGTTCAGCACGAGGCCGCCGCCGATGCCGGTCGACAGGACCACGCTCAGCAGATCCGCGGTGCCGCGGCCCGCGCCGTGCCGGTGCTCGGCGAGCGCGGCGGCCGCGCCGTCCCCGACGAGCCGGATCCGCGCGGCCGGGAACAGCGTCTGCACCGCGTCGACCAGCGCGAACCCGGTCGCCCATTCGGCGATGTTGACGGGTGCGACCGTGCCTGCGGTGGTGTCGATCGGGCCTGCGCTCGCGATCCCGACAGTCGTGATCGCCCGGTCGCCCGCGGCGTGCCGCAGCAACGTGGCCGCGGCGTCCCACACGCCCGTCGTAGGGGTGGGGACGCTCAGCGGAGCGAGCGGGATGCCGTTGTCGCCGACGGTGGATGCTGCGAGTTTGGTGCCGCCGACGTCGAAAGCGAGTGCGGTCATGGCGCATGACAGTAGCGCGTGGAGCTCGCGCGGGCGGACCGTAGATCTCCGCCTCAGGTGCGGCGCAACACCAGCACGAGGTTGCTGACCAGGAACTCCCGGACCACCGGGACCTTCACGAGCCACCACGCCCAGCGCGGGTGGTAGCGGGGGAACGCGGCGAGCAGCTCGCCGTCGCGGGTGTTGCGGGCCCAGCGCAGTCCGTCCGCGCAGCCCACGTCGAACAGCGAGACGCCGTAGCGGTTCTTCGGGTCGCGGCCGTGTTTGCGGGCGTACCGCCGGGCCGCGTATTCGCCGCCGAAGGCGTGCCACGGCCCGGTCTCGTGGCCGCCGAACGGTCCCCACCACAGCGTGTAGGACAGCACCATCAGGCCGCCGGGCTTGGTCACGCGGAGCATTTCGTCGGCCATCACCCAGGGCCGGGGGACGTGCTCGGCGACGTTCGACGAGAAGCACACGTCCACCGAACCGGTCCGCACCGGCAACGCCAGCCCGGATCCGCGGATCGAGCCGCCCACCTGCAGGCCGGCGGCGTGCATCTCCGCCGGATCCGGCTCGATCGGCACGTACCGGGCGCCGACGCCGTCGAACGCCTCGGCGAAGTAGCCGGGTCCGCCGCCGACGTCGACGACGGTGGTGCCGGTCAGGTCGCGGCCGGTCAGGCCGGTGTAGAGGTCGCCGATCAGGTCGACGGTGTCGCGGGCGACCCCGCCGTAGAACACCTCGGGAGCGGTCTGTTCGTACCGGAAGCTCCCGAGCAGGCCGACGGAGCGGCGCAGCGTCGCGCGGCGGGCGAAACGCCCGGCGACGCGGGGCGGGCGAGTGTCGGACACGAGAGGCCAGCTTAATGGGAGCGCGGACGGCCCCGATCACCCCCTGCGGGCGACGAACTCGTTCGCACCGCGTATAAATACATCTTGTGTCTAAGTTGCATTCAGCGGCGGAGCAGGCCTACCGCGAGGTGAAGGAGCGGATCCTGTCCGGCACCCTGCCCGGCGGCGAACTGATCAGCGAAGGCGAGATCGCCGCCGAGATGGGGACCAGCCGGACCCCGGTCCGCGAGGCGTTCCTGCGTCTCGAGACCGAGGGCTGGATGCGGCTGTATCCGAAACGCGGCGCGCTCGTCGTGCCCGTCGCCGACGGCGAAGCCGAACACGTGGTCGCCGCGCGGCTGCTCCTCGAAGCGGACGCCGTCCGCGTGGTGGTCGCCGGCC
>NZ_JADZGH010000180.1:763-3526 GCF_015865005.1 Rhodococcus sp. CX | reverse complement strand
GCCCGTCGTCGTCGACGTCTTCCTGTTCGCGTACGTGCTCGGCATCGTGCCCGCGCTGCTGCTCGGTGGACCGCTCTCGGACCGGCTCGGCCGCCGCCCGCTCATGCTGCCCGCACCGTTCGTCGCGGCCGCGGGCTCGATCGTGCTCGCGTTCGGCGCGGACAGCGCGCCGCTGCTCGTCGTCGGCCGCATCCTCAGCGGCATCGCGCTCGGGCTGGGCATGGCCGTCGGCGGCAGCTGGGTCAAGGAACTGTCCCAGCAGCCGTGGGACGCGCGGGCCGGTGCCGGCGCGGGCGCCCGCCGCGCGGCGATGAGCCTGACCGCCGGGTTCGCGCTCGGCGCCGGTGTCGCCGGAGTGCTCGCCCAGTGGGCGCCGTGGCCGAGCGGCCTCGCCTACGCCACGCACCTCGTGATCACGCTCGGCGCCGGTCTCGCGGTCGCGACGGCTCCCGAAACCCGTGCCGCCACCCCGGTCGACGAACGGCGGCCGCTGGTCGAGGACCTGAAGATCCCGGCCGCCGCGCACCGGCGGTTCCGGACGGTGATCGCCCCGGTCGCGCCGTGGGTGTTCGGGGCCGCGAGCTGCGCCTACGCGGTGATGCCGGCGCTGATGACGGAGCATTCCGGCGGAAAACCGGTCGCCTTCTCGGCGTTGCTGTGCGTCGTCGCGCTCGGATGCGGTTTCGGGATCCAGGCGCTGGGCCGGCGCATCGACACCCCGCGCAGCGCCCGCGCGCTCGTCGTCGCGCTGATCGTCCTGGTCGCCGGGATGGTGGCCGGCGCGGTCGCTGCGGACCGGCTGACCGTGCCCTTCGCGCTCGCGGGAGCCGCGGTCCTGGGCTGCGGCTACGGACTGGCACTGGTGTCGGGCCTGCAGGAGATCCAGCGCATCGCCGGTCCCGACGACCTCGCCGGGCTGACCGCGGTGTTCTACTCGCTGACCTACCTCGGTTTCGCGGTGCCCGCGGTCCTCGCGGTCGTCGTGCAGACCGTGCCCGGCGTCGGCTATCCGGTGCTGTTCCTGGCGGGTGCGGCCGTCGCCGCGGCTACCCTGATCCTGGTGCTCGGCAACAGCCGCACGGACCTGCCCGGCAACGGCAGCGAACCCGAGCCGTCGGACTCGGCTGCGACCGCGGCCTGACGGTACCCGGCAGTAACCCCCGCCGGTTCCGGAGCGATCCCACCGTTAGTGTGTTCCCCGATACAGTCGCAGCACGCATGTTCGCCCGGGTCGCGGGCGAACCGGAATCCGAGGGGGGTCGCCACGTGCGGGAGGTTCTGCTGCTCTGCTGGCGTGACAGCGGGCACCCGCAGGGAGGTGGCAGTGAGCGCTACCTCGAACAGGTCGGCGCCCAGCTCGCGGCCCGCGGCGTCGCCGTCACGTTCCGCACCGCCGCCTACCCGGGCGCCCCGAAACGCGAAGTCGTCGACGGCATCACCATCAGCCGCGGCGGCGGCCGCCTCACCGTCTATCCGCGGGCGCTCGCGGCGATCGCCGCCGGTCGCCTCGGCTTCGGTCCGCTGCGGGGCCTGCGCCCCGACGCGGTGATCGACACCCAGAACGGCATCCCCTTCTTCGCCGGGCTCGTCGCCGGCGCACCATCCACGGTGCTGGTGCACCACTGTCACCGCGAACAGTGGCCGGTCGCGGGACGGGTGATGGCCCGCATCGGCTGGTGGATCGAATCGACCCTCTCGCCGCGCGTGCACCGCCGCGACCAGTACCTGACCGTGTCGCTGCCGTCCGCCGACGAACTGCGTGCCCTCGGGGTCGAGCACGACCGCATCGCCGTCGTGCGCAACGGCATCGACCCGATCCCCGACACCGTCGAACCCGGCGACGACCACACCCGCACCGCCCACCCGAGCGTGTGCGTGCTGTCCCGGCTGGTGCCGCACAAGCAGATCGAGGACGCCCTCGCCGCGGTCGCCGCGCTGCGCGGCGATGTGCCCGGCCTGCACCTGGATGTGATCGGCGGCGGCTGGTGGGAACAGAACCTGCGTGACGCCGCCGCCGACCTCGGCATCACCGACGCCGTCACCTTCCACGGGCACGTCTCCGAGGAGCGCAAGCACGAACTGCTCGCCCGTGCCTGGGTGCACGTGATGCCGTCCCGCAAGGAGGGGTGGGGGCTCGCCGTCGTCGAAGCCGCCCAGCACGGCGTGCCGACGATCGGCTACCGCAGTTCGAAGGGCCTGACCGACTCGGTGATCGACGGGGTCACCGGTCTGCTCGTCGATTCCGCGACCGAACTCACCGAGGCGGTCGCCGAACTGCTCGGCGACGCCGACCGTCGCCGCGACCTCGGTCGCAAGGCCCGCGTCCGCGCCGGCGAATTCTCTTGGGCGGCAACCGGCGAGGGGGTGCTCGACGTGCTCACCGCGACCGCGGAAGGTCGCCGGGTCTCAGGACTGTTCCCGCGCAGCGCCGGTCTGCCGACGCATCCGGATCGCGAGCGCGCCGGCAGCGCCGCCGACCGGTAGCAGCGCCCACAGCACGTGCGCGGCGACCGCCGCGCCCCGATCGCCGGGCTGCGCGCTCGCACCGGGCACCCGGTACAGGCTCAGGTCGGGGTCGTCGTGGACGAGTTCCAGCGCGTCCAGGGTGCGCTGCGATGCGCCGAGCTCTCCCGGCGTGCCGTGTTCGACGAGCACCCAGCCGACGCCGAGGGCGGCCAGCTCGTCCGGGTGCGCACCGGCCAGCAGCAATGCTTCGACGTCGGCGGCGCGGCGGCCCTCCCCGGCGACCGTGCCGCCCGCGAC
>NZ_JADZGH010000180.1:0-753 GCF_015865005.1 Rhodococcus sp. CX | reverse complement strand
CGTCCGCGCGCAGCATCCGCGGCGCCGGATCCAGCACGGCCGCACGGCCACTGAACCCGAACCGCCGGAACATTCCCGCCGGGAGCACCGCGACGTCCCCCTCGTCGGCGGTCACGATCCCGGCGACCTGCTGCCACCCTGCCGGGTACTGCACGGGCTGCACCCGGCCGCCGACACCCCACACCAGATCGGGGGTGGCAACCAGCACGACGAGAACCGCCACGGTCGCCCACACCGTGTCGCGGCCACCGAACCGGTCCCGCAGCCACCCGACACCCGCACCGGCGGCCAACACGTACAGCGGCAACGCCAGCGCCACCCACTTCTGGGTGTCGCGCAGCAGGCCGGCACCGGGCACGTGCAGCATCGACCACTCACCGGCCTGCAGCCCCACCGGAGTCGCCGCGAGCGCCGGGGCCAGCACCGCGACCGCGGCGAGCAGCCCCAGCGTCACCGTGACCGGCTCCCGGCGCCGCCACAGCGCCGGCAGCCCGCACGCGACCACCAGCAACAGTGCCGCGGTCCCGACGAACGCCCACGGGGTCGTCCGGGAACCGGGCACCGCGTCCGCGTTCCAGATCCCGCCCAGACCCGCGAGGGACCCGAGCGTGCCGAGCCACGGTTCGGCGCGCGCCGCGAACGCCGCGACCCCGGCGGGGTCGGCGCCGGACCCGCCACCCGAGACCGCCGTCGCGACCAGCCACGGCGCCGACGCGACGACGCTCAGCGCCGCCCCGCCCGCGATCCGCGGCC
>NZ_JADZGH010000179.1:6893-9022 GCF_015865005.1 Rhodococcus sp. CX | reverse complement strand
AGCACCTCGGCGAACAACTCCGCCAGCACCGCCTCCGTCTCCGAGGCCGGTGCCCGGAACTCCGCCGCACCCGAACGGAAGTCCGGTTCCGGCAACGCCGCCCGATCCACCTTCCCGTTCGCCGTCACCGGCACCGCATCGAGGATCGACACCGTCGCCGGCACCATGTGCGGCGCCAGCCGCGTCCCTACCTGCGCCAGCACCGCCACCGGATCCAGCTCGGCGCCGGATTCGGGCACCACGTATCCGACGAGCCGATCCACCGCACCGCGATGGACACTCGCCACCGCCTGCTCGACACCGTCGCACGCCCGCAGCGCGGATTCGATCTCGCCGAGTTCGATGCGGAAGCCGCGGACCTTCACCTGCTGGTCGGAGCGGCCGACGTAGTCGAGTTCGAGCGTCCCGTCGTCGCGGCGACGCCACCGCGCCAGATCGCCGGTGCGGTACATGCGCTGCCCGTCCGGTGCGGCGACGAACCGTGCCGCCGACAATCCGGGACGATTGCGGTAGCCGCGGGCCAGCCCCGGACCGGACAGATACAGCTCCCCCACCACCCCGACGGGCACCGGCCGCAGCCGGTCGTCGAGGACGAGCTCGGCGAAGCCGCGGATCGGGCGGCCGATCGTGACGGGTTCTCCCGCAGTGAGCGGCCGGCCGGCGTTGGACTGGATCGTCGTCTCCGCCGGGCCGTAGGTGTTCACCATGGTCCGGCCCGGCGCCCACCGTGCCACCAGCTCCGGCGGGCAGGCCTCGCCGCCGACGATCACCGTGCCCAACCGGTCGAGTCCGATCGGATCCACCGTGCCCAGCGCCGCGGGAGTCAGTGCCGCGTGCGTGACCTGCTCACGCACCAGCACGTCTGCGAGCTCACACCCGCCGAACACCCCGGGCGGGGAGATCACCAGACAAGCACCGGATCCGAAGGCCCACAACATTTCCAGCACCGCCGCGTCGAAACTCGGCGACGCTGCGTGCAGCACCCGAGAATCCGGACCGAGCCCGAACCGAGCACGCTGTTCGGCGACCAGGTTCACCAGGCCCGCGTGCGTGACGGTCACACCCTTGGGCACACCCGTCGACCCGGACGTGTAGATCACGTACGCGGGATTCTCCATCCGCAGTGGGCACACGCGATCCGCATCGGTCACGCGATCGGGCGACGCCTGTTCGTACGGGTCGTCCAGGTTCAGCCACATGACTGTTGCCGGCAACGAATCGCGCGCATCGGCAGTCGTGAACCCGACCGTCACAGCCGAATCCGTGATCATGTGCTCGATCCGCGATGCGGGATAGTTCGGGTCGACGGGAAGGAAGGCCGCTCCGGTCTTCGCGACCGCCCACACCGCCAGCACCGACTCCACCGACCGCGGTACCGCGATCGCGACCGCCGCCTCCGGTCCGATACCGTATCGGATCAGCTTCCGCGCCATACGATTCGATTGCTCGTCGAGCTCACGGTAGGTCAGCCGATGCTCCCCCGCGACTACCGCGACCGCGTCCGGATCCGCTGCGGCCGACGCGACCAGGATGTCGGGCAACGTCACGCCGAGAATCGGCGATCCACCCGCGACCGGTACCAGTTCGGCGCGCTCGGCGTCGTCGAGCAGTGAGAACCGGTCGATGGGTGTATTGGACTGCACGACAAGCGATTCGATGATGTGACGCACGCGGTCGAGGATCGCGGCGACCTCACCGTGGCCGAAGAGATCAGGGAGATACTTGATCTTCAGGTGCAGCCGATCGTCCACGTGCGCAACCAAACCCATCGGATAATGCGCCGCATCCACGCCCGAGACATCCACCACCCGCATCCCCGCGATGTCCGTCTCCGCCGTCAACCCCCCACGATCGACCGGATACGACTCGAACACCGTCATCGTGTCGAACACCGCACCCGGCCCCGCCACCCGCTGCACATCCGACAACCCGACATAGTGATGATCGAGCAACCCCGCCTGCTCCGCCTGCACGCGATCGACCAACTCCCCCAACGACACCCCGGCGCCCCACCGCACCCGCACCGGCACCGTGTTCACGAACAACCCCACCATCGACTCCACCCCGTCGATCTGCGGCGGCCGCCCCGACACCGTCGCACCGAACGCCACGTCCTCCCGCGACGTCAA
>NZ_JADZGH010000179.1:4429-6883 GCF_015865005.1 Rhodococcus sp. CX | reverse complement strand
CACCGGCACCGTGTTCACGAACAACCCCACCATCGACTCCACTCCGTCGATCTGCGGCGGCCGACCCGACACCGTCGCACCGAACGCCACGTCCTCCCGCGATGTCAGCGACCCCAGCACCAGCCCCCACGCCACCTGCACCACCGTGTTCAACGTCGCCCCGCGATCACGCACCCACGCCGACAACGCCGCCGTCTCCTCCACACCGAAATCGGCACACACGTCCCGTGATTCGCGGTACCGGCGCGTTGGATCGTCCGGGACGACCAGTGTCGGCTCGTCGACGCCGGCGAGCGCACGTGCCCATTCGTCGAGGGAGTGTTCGCGGTCCTGCCGCTCGACCCAGGCGAGGTAGTCCCGGTACGAGGTGGGCCGCGGGAGGCCGGCGGGGTCGCCTTCGGTCGCGTACAGCATCAGCAGTTCGCGAACGAGGAGCGGCGTCGACCAGCCGTCGAGCAGCAGGTGATGGTTGGTCATGATCAGCCGGTGACTGTCCGGCCCGGTGGTGACCAGCAGCCACCGGATCAGCGGCGGTTGCGCGGGATCGAATCGTGTCGCCCGGTCTTCCGCCATGATCCGTTCGAGTTCGCGGTCGCGGTCGTCGGCGGGGAGAGCGGACAGATCGATCTCGGTGAACGGCAGTTCGACGCGATCCCGGACGATCTGTACCGGTCGTCCGTCGACGTCGGGCACGAACGTGGTGCGCAGGTTGGCGTGGCGGTCCAGCAGCACCGTTCCGGCGCGCCGCAACCGCTCCGCGTCGACCTGTCCGCGCAGCTCGAGCACCAGTTGCACCAGGTACGCGTCGACGGAGTCCTCCGACACCAGCGCATGGAACAGCAGACCCTCCTGCAGCGGCGACAGCGGCCACACGTCAGCCAGGTCCGGATACTGCCGCTCGAGTTCCTCGATCTGCGCCTGCTGCAGTGTCACCAGGTCCAGGTCGGACGGCGTGTGTCCCCCGGAGCCGGGGATGCGGGTGCGCTCCGCCAGCGCGGTGAGCACGCGGCACCACAGGTCGGCGACGTCGTGCACCTCGCCTGCGGTCAGTAGCCCGGTCGGGAACGCCCACGTGGCGCGCAGCCGAGGGCCGGTGCTGTCGTCGAGGGTGAGCGCGTTGATGTCCAGCGCCGCGGGCACCGGCATCTCCGGATCCTGGGCACCGCCGAGTTCCGAGCCGGCGTCGACGGGCATCCACGGTCCCGCCGGCATCCCGTCCGCTGTTCCGGTGGCGATGCGGCCGAGGTAGTTGAAGCCGATCTGCGGCCCAGCGTGTTCGCGCAGGATCGAGGCGGTTTCGTCGTCGAGATAGCGGAGCAGCCCGAAGCCGATGCCGTGGTCGGGGACCGCGAGGAGCTGTTCCTTGACGGACTTCACGGCCGCGTCCAGCGCAGGGCCGCCGCCGCAGGCGTCGTCGAGATCGATCCCGGCCAGGTCCAGCCGGACCGGGAAGCCGGTGGTGAACCAGCCGACGGTCCGGCTCAGCTCGGCGCCCGGTACCGTCTGTTCCTCCCGCCCGTGCCCTTCCAAGGCGATGAATGCGTCGTCGATCGGGGTGCCGCGGTTGCGGCGCCAGGCCGTCGCCGCGACCGCGAGTGCAGTGAGCAGACCGTCCGCGACGCTGCCGTGGAACGCATCGGGGACGGCGGTCAGCAGCGCCTCGGTCACGTCGGTCGGCAGTTCGACGCAGAAGTGCTCGGCCGTCGCGGTCACGTCGGTCGCGGGATCGAGCGGGCGGGATCCGATCGTCGGGTCGTCCCCGGCCGTGGTCGCGCGCCAGAAGTCGAGTTCGGCGAGCCGTTCGGGTTGCTGCGCGGCCTCGACCAGACCGTGCGCCCAGCGGCGCATCGACGTACCGACCGCGTCGAGCTGCGGGTTCTCTCCCGCCGCGATCTGCGACCACGCGGTCGCGAGATCCGGGACGAGGTTCCGCCACGACACCCCGTCCACGGCCGAATGATGGATCACGACCAGCAGCCGACCCGGGATTCCGGTGTCGGACGAGTCGGTGCCGGCGGGGTCGAACCACACCGCCTGCAGCACGATTCCCGAGGCCGGGTCGAGCCGGTCGGCGGCGGCGTCGAGTTCGGCGTGTGCGATGGCGTCGAAGTCGTCGCCGTGCGGGTCGGTGGCCACGCGGACGAGGACATCGTCGGCGTCGACGGTTCCGGTCGGCTGCACGGTCCAGGTCCACGTCCCGTTCGACGAGCGCAGCCGGGAGCGCAGCATGTCGTGCCGATCGAGCACGGCCTGGAGCGTGCGCGTGAGTGTCGTGTGGTCGATGCCGGCAGGTAGTTCGAGCAGGACCGCCTGGGAGAAGCGGGTGTGGTGCAGCGGGCTGCGGTCGAGGAGCCAGTGCATGACGGGGGTGAGCGGCAGGTCGCCGACCCCACCACCGGGCAGCTCCTCGAGCACCACCACACCGGCACCACCGGACGCCGCCACCTGCGCCAA
>NZ_JADZGH010000179.1:3333-4419 GCF_015865005.1 Rhodococcus sp. CX | reverse complement strand
GCGGCCTCGACCAGACCGTGCGCCCAGCGGCGCATCGACGTACCGACCGCCTCGAGTTGCGGGTCCTGTCCCGCCGCGATCTGCGACCACGCGGTCGCGAGATCCGGGACGAGGATCCGCCACGACACGCCGTCGACTGCCGAATGATGAATCATGACCAGCAGCCTGCCCGGGATTTCGGTGTCGTCGGGGTCGAACCACACCGCCTGCACCACGATTCCCGAGGCCGGGTCGAGTCGGTCCGCGGCGGCGTCCGCCTCGGCGGCCGCGGTCGCGTGGAATCCGGCGGTGCCCGGCGCCGAGTCGACGACGACCCGGTGGAGCACGTCGCGTGCGCGAATCGCGCCGACCGGCAATGCTTCCCAATTCCAGCGGTTCGGCGCTGCGGGGTCGCGCTGCAGTCGGCTGCGCAGCATGTCGTGCCGATCGAGCACGGCCTGGAGCGTGCCCGCGAGGGTCTCCTCGTCGACGGTGGTGGGGAGCGCCAGGACGACGACCTGGGAGAACCGGTGGAATCCCGCGTCGCCTCGTCCGCTCTGCCAGTGCATGATCGGGGTGAGCGGCAGGTCGCCGACACCACCACCGGGCAGCTCCTCGAGCACCACCGCACCCGCACCACCGGACGCGGCCACCTGCGCCAGCGCCGCCACCGTCCGGCACTCGAACACATCCCGCGGCGAGAACACCAACCCCCGCGCCTTCGCCCGCGCCACCAACTGGATCGACATGATGCTGTCCCCACCGAGCGCGAAGAACGAATCCTGCGCCCCCACCGTCTCGACCCCCAGCACCTCGGCGAACAACTCCGCCAGCACCGCCTCCGTCTCCGAGGCCGGCGCACGGAACTCCGCCGCACCCGAACGGAAATCCGGCTCCGGCAACGCCGCCCGATCCACCTTCCCGTTCGCCGTCACCGGCACCGCATCGATCACCGACACCGTCGCCGGCACCATGTGCGGCGCCAACCGCGCCCCCACCTGTGCCAGCACCGCGACCGGATCCAGCTCGGCGCCGGGTTCCGGCACCACATATCCGACGAGCCGATCCACCGCACCACGATGGACACTCGCCACCGCCTGCTCGAC
Organism: Rhodococcus sp. CX; assembly: GCF_015865005.1. Taxonomy (NCBI): domain Bacteria; kingdom Bacillati; phylum Actinomycetota; class Actinomycetes; order Mycobacteriales; family Nocardiaceae; genus Rhodococcus; species Rhodococcus sp. CX. Next base: position 3,334 of record NZ_JADZGH010000179.1, on the reverse strand, counting down.
T
>NZ_JADZGH010000179.1:0-3323 GCF_015865005.1 Rhodococcus sp. CX | reverse complement strand
GCGGATTCGATCTCGCCGAGTTCGATGCGGAAGCCGCGGACCTTCACCTGATCGTCGGAGCGGTGGAGGTACTCGAGTTCGAATGTGTTGTCGCCGCACTTCTTCCATCGAACGAGGTCGCCGGTTCGGTACATCCGCTGCCCGGGGGTCCCGAACGGATCGGCCACGAACCGCGACGCGGTCAGCGAACCCCGGTTCCGGTATCCCCGTGCCAGGGCGGGGCCCGACAGGTACAGCTCCCCCGCCACGCCGACCGGGACCGGCCGCAGCCGGTCGTCGAGCACCAGTTCGGCGAATCCACGGATCGGGCCACCGATCGTCACGGGATCTCCCACCGTGAGCGGCCGTCCGGCGTTCGACTGGATCGTCGCTTCCGCCGGACCGTAGGTGTTCACCATGGTCCGGCCCGGCGCCCACCGCGCCACCAGCTCCGGCGGGCAGGCCTCACCACCGACGATCACCGTGCCCAGATGGTCGAGCCCGACCGGATCCACCGTGCCCAGCGCCGCCGGGGTCAGGGCCACATGGGTGACCTGCTCGCGCGCCAGCAACTCCGCGAGTTCGCGACCACCGAAGACCCCGGGCTGCGAGATCACCAGGCGGCCACCGGATCCGAAGGCCCACAACATCTCCAGCACCGCCGCGTCGAAGCTCGGCGACGCCGCGTGCAGCACCCGCGCATCCGGACCCAATCCGAACCGGGCGCGCTGTTCGGCCACCAGGTTCGCGAGTCCGGCGTGCGTGACGGTCACGCCCTTGGGCACGCCCGTCGACCCGGACGTGTAGATCACGTACGCGGCCTGCTCCGGCCGTACCGGCACCCGCACCTCCCGGTACCGGGAGCCGTCGGCATGGGCGGTCGCGGAGACGGGTATCCAGGGGACGGAGCCGGGCAGCTGTTCGACTCGGTGCGGGGCTGTAAGGCCCAGCACGGCACCGGAATCGGCGAGCATGTGCTCGATCCGGCCGGCCGGGTACCCGGGGTCGACGGGGACGAACGCGGCCCCGGTCTTCGCGACCGCCCACACCGACAGGATCGACTCCACCGACCGCGACACCGCGATCGCCACCACCGATTCCGGACCCGCTCCTGCTTCGATCAACCTGTGCGCCAATCGATTCGACTCGTCGTGCAGCTCGCGGTACGTCACTCGACGGTCTCCGCAGACGACGGCAATTGCGTCCGGATCGGTCGCCGCCGACGCCGTCAGCAGCTCGGACAGCGTCCTCGACGGCAGCGCGGGTGCGCCCGCCGCCGGCACCAGGTGGCGGCGTTCGTCCGGGGAGAGGATGTCGATCGTCTCGATCGGCGCCGACGGGTCGGCGGTCACGTCCTCGAGGATGCGCACGAACCGTTCGGCGAACGCCCGCACGGTCGTCTCCTCGAGGAGGTCGTCGGCGTAGACGAACGCAGCCGATATTCCTTCGGGGGCACCGTTTTCGGTGAACTCTTCGACGAGACCCAGGTGGAGGTCGTAGCGTGCGACGCCGGGATCGAGCAGGATCGGCTCGACCGTCAGGCCCGGCAGTTCCAGGCGCGCGGCTTCGGTGTTCCGGAACTCCAGCATCACCTGGAACAGCGGCGAATACGCGGTCGACCGCTCCGGATCCACGGCGTCGACGACCTGATCGAACGGGACCTCGGCGTGCGCGAAGGCTCCGAGCGCGCTCTCGCGCGCCCGGCCGAGAAGCCCGGTGAACGAACCGGCCGGATCGACGGCGGTCCGCAGCACGATCGTGTTGACGAACATGCCCACGACGTCGTCGAGCGCGGCCTCTCCCCGACCGGCGACCGGGGTGCCGACACTGATGTCGTCGGATCCGCCGAGCCGGGCCAGCAGCACCGCCAGCGCGGCGTGCATCACCATGAACATCGTCGAATCATGTTGCCGGGCAAGTTCTCGAAGGCGGCGGTGCAGTTCGGAATCCATCCTGAAGTCCGCCGTGCCCGCGTGCAGCGACCGGTGTACCGGCCGTGGCCGGTCCCACGGCAGTTCGAGCACCGCGGGCGCGCCGGACAACGTCCGCTGCCAGTACCCGAGCTGGACCGCGGCACGCGAATGCGGGTCCGTGTCGCTGCCGAGAAGCTCCCGCTGCCACAGGGTGTAGTCGACGTAGTCGACCGGCAGCGGCGCCCAGTCGGGGGCGTGACCGTCGCGGCGCGCGGTGTAGGCGACCATGACGTCCCGGGCCAAGGGCACCATCGACGAACCGTCGGCCGCGATGTGGTGCACCACCATGACAAGGGCGTGCTCGGCCGGGCCGGTCCGGAACAGTGCGGTCCGGATCGGGGCGGCGCGGCTGACGTCGAAACCGGTTCCGCCCAGCTCCGCGATGCGGGCCCGCGGGGTCGTCTCGTCGGGAACCACGGTCGGCGTCAGGTCGGGCAGCACCGCCTCGACGGGGAGCGTGACCTGATGCGGCCCGTCCTCGGAGCCGGGGTACACGGTGCGCAGCGTGATGTGCCGTTCGAGGACGTCGGCCAGGGCGGCGCGAAGGGCGTCCGGATCGAGATCGCCGGTCAGCCGCAGCGCGATGGGGATGTTGTAGGCCGGGGAGCCGGTGTCGAGCTGGTTGACGAGCCACATGCGCTGTTGCGCGAGGGACAGCGGGATCCGGTCCGGGCGCGGGAGGCGAGCCAGGGCGGGCCGGGATCCGGCCGCGGTGTCCCGGGCGCTCACTCGGGCGGCCAGTGCCGCCACGGTCGGCGCTTCGAACAGATCGCGGACCCCGATACCCGAGCCGAGCGCGGTGTTCACCCGGGCGACTACCCGCGTCGCACTGAGGGAGTTGCCGCCGAGGTCGAAGAAGTTCGCGTCGATGCCGAGTCCACCGGTGCCGAGCACGTCGGCGAAAGCCGTCGCGATCGCCGACTCGCGGGCGGTGCGGGGTGCGCGGAACTGCGTGGGCGCCGCGAAGTCCGGTGCGGGCAGCGCCGCGCGGTCGAACTTGCCGACCGGGGTACGCGGGATGTCGTCGAGGACGACGACGGCCGCGGGAACCATGTAACCCGGAACCCGTGCGCGCACGTGCTCGGTGAGCGCGGCGACATTGGGTTCTCCGTCGTCGGACGGGACGACATAGGCCACCAGAACGGTGTCTCCGCCCGGGCCGGGCCGCCCGACTGTGACGGCGAAACGCACACCCGGATGGGAGGCCAGGGCGGCGTCGATCTCGCCGAGTTCGATGCGGAGGCCGCGGATCTTCACCTGGAAGTCGCTGCGCCCCAGGTAGTCCAGTTCGAGTCCGCCGTCGTCGGCGCGCCGCCATCGCACGACGTCGCCGGTCCGGTACATCCGGCTGCCGGGTCCGCCGAACGGGTC
>NZ_JADZGH010000178.1:43193-46686 GCF_015865005.1 Rhodococcus sp. CX | reverse complement strand
CGTTGCCGTCGGGATCTGCGATGTAGAGGCTGTGGGTGATGCCGTGATCGCTGGCCCCGAGGATCGGAACCCCGGCTTCCCGCAACTGGGCCAGGGCCGCGCGCAGTTCGTCGTCGCTGTCGCCGATCTTCAGGCCGAAGTGGTACATCCCCACCCGGCGTCCGGCGGGCAGGGCGGCGGCGTCGGGCCCGACCTCGATGAGCAGCAGTTCGTGATGGGTTCGGTTCGACGGTGCGGAGAACGCGGCGACCGGCATCGCGGGTGCACCGTCCGCCGTCAGCCGGCGCCAGCCGAGGACCTCGCCGTAGAAGTGCGCCGAGCGGGTGATGTCGCGGACGTAGAGGACGACATGGCCCAGTTCCTTGATCTCCATGAACTTCCTTGCGGTGTGGTTGTCCGGGCTGTGCGCTGTCGACCTGGGTGCGGCTGGCACGGTAGGTGGGCCGGACCGGATCGGGCAGTTCGCGGTACCGGTCGAGATACCTGGTGACCGCCGGAGCGTATCCGATCGTGCCGCGCTGTGAGTCGATCCGCCGGCCGGGAGGAAACCGATGCGACCGGGAACGTGGCCGGGATTCGTGCACCGAGCAAACTCCGCAATCACAGCGGGCCGACTACGTTGGTCCGCATGACCACACCTCTTCAGGACATCGCGATCAACACCCTCGCCGGTGAGCCCACGTCCCTCGCCGCATTCGACGGCCACGCGCTGCTCGTCGTCAACGTCGCCTCCAAGTGCGGCCTGACGCCGCAGTACACGGCGCTGGAACAGCTGGCGAAGAACTACGCGGACCGCGGCCTGATCGTGGTGGGTGTGCCCTGCAACCAGTTCATGGGCCAGGAACCGGGCACCGCCGAGGAGATCCAGGAGTTCTGCTCCACCACCTACGGAGTCACCTTCCCGCTGCTCGAGAAGATCGAGGTCAACGGCGAGAACCGGCACCCCCTGTACGCGGAGCTGACCAAGCACGCCGACGCAGACGGCGAGGCCGGGGACATCCAGTGGAACTTCGAGAAGTTCGTGATCGCACCCGACGGCACCGTCGTCGACCGGTTCCGTCCGCGCACCGAACCGGACGCCCCCGAGGTCGTCGCCGCGATCGAGGCCGTGCTGCCGGTCTGACCTGAAGCCATGTTCTCGAACGAAGCGCGCGACGCGCTGTACGACATCATCCGCATGCGCCGTGACGTGCGCGCCGAGTTCGCCGGTGAAACCGTCGACGAGGATGTGCTGTGGCGCATCCTCGCCGCGGCCCACCACGCGCCCAGCGTCGGCAACACCCAGCCCTGGGACTTCGTCGTCGTGCAGGACCGGCAGCGGCTCGAAGCGTTCGCCGAGCACGTCGCCGGATGCCGCCAGGCGTTCGCCGATTCGCTCCCGGAGGACCGCCGCCGCACCTTCGACCCCATCAAGATCGAGGGGATCGTCGAGTCCCGTACCGGCATCGTCGTCACCTACGACCCGGAACGCGGCGGTAAGCACATCCTGGGCCGGCACACCATCGACGACTCCGGGTTGTTCTCCGCGGTCCTCGCGATCCAGAACCTGTGGCTCGCCGCGACCGCGGAAGGGCTCGGCGTCGGATGGGTGTCGTTCTACGACGAACCGTTCCTCACCGAGTTCATCGGTGCGGAAGGCGCGGTGCGGCCGATCGCGTGGCTGTGCGTCGGGCCGGTCACCCGTCTCCAGGAGGTACCGGACCTGGAACGCTTCGGCTGGCGCCGCGGCCGTCCGCTGACCGACGCCGTGCACCGCGACCGCTTCGGCGGCGCCTACGACACGCCGGACACCGCCGAAGCCTGAGTCACGGCAGCCCGAGTCGCAGCCGCCCGGGTCACAGCGCGGTCGCGACCTTCCAGGCCGAACGGATCGCGCCCTCGATGTATCCGACGTCGCCCGCATCGCCGACGACCCGCACGTCCGTCCCGGACCCGGCGAGGTCGTCGGCGAGCGGCGCCGCCGCCGACACCCCCGACGCCATCACGACCAGATCGGCAGGGGCAGTGACGGTTTCGGTACCGACCCGGAACTCGACCGCATCCGGGGTTATGCGCTGGACGGTCGCGTGCCGGTGGACGGTCACCCCGACCTCCCCGGCATGACGAACCGCGGTCCAGCGCCGCGGCATCGCCATCGGCACACCCAGCTGCTGACCTTCTTCCAGCAGCGTCACCTGCCGGCCCCGCTCGGCCAGGAACTCGGCGAGTTCGAGGCCCACCAGCGAGCCACCGATCACCACGACGTTCCGGCCCACGGGCAGGAACTTGCGGGTCACCGAGCGAACTGCACCGGGCCGCTTCGTGATTCCCGACAGCGCACCGAGCTTGCCCGCCGTCCGCAGGAACCACGGCTGACCGGAAACATCACCGCTGCCGGTCATCAACGCCCGCAGCGTGTCGCCGGTGTGCACGTGCGGCAGATCGCCCCCGGGTACACCCGGGCGCTCGCGCACCGCGCCGGTCGCGATCACCACGACATCGGGGTTCAGTGCCTGGATCGACGCCGCGGTGGCCTCGGTCTTCAACCGGACGTCGATGCCGAGCCGCCGGACCTCGGCGGTCAGCCAGTTCAGCAGGCGCTCGTTGTCGGGGGTGGTCAGCGTCGAGAACCACAGGGTGCCGCCGAGCCGATCAGTCTTGTCGAGCACCGTGACGTGATGGCCGCGTTCGGTTGCGATGCGCGCAACCTCGAGACCCGCGGGCCCGGCACCCACGACGACGACCCGCCTCGCGGCGGCGGTCCGCACGAACGGCACCAGCGTCTCGTTGCCCAGCGCCGGATTCACCGCGCACACGGGGGTGCCGTCCCAGAAGTTCTCCTGAACGCACACATAGCAATTGATGCAGGGACGCACCTGCTCCGGGGTTCCGGCCTTCAGTTTGCCGACGAGATCGGGATCGGCCAGCAGCTGGCGGCCCATCGCGACGAAATCCGCCTTGCCGTCGGCGATGGTCTGCTCACCCACCTCGGGAAGCATCCGGCCCACCGCGATCACCGGGATCGACACCGCCCGCTTCACCTCCGCGGCCAGGTCGGTGTACGCGCCCACCGTGTTCGGAAGCGGACCGTCGGTGAAGTTGGAGAACGGATTCCGGGCCCATCCGGTGACATGGATGGCGTCCGCGCCGGCCTTTTCGAACAGCATCGACGCCTGCACGGCCTCGGCGGTGGTCAATGCGCCGGCCTCCCCGTACTCGCGTCCGGCGACACGTACGATCACCGCCAGCGAGTCGCCCACCTCGTCCTTGACGGCCCGGATCACCTCGCACGCCAGCCGTGCCCGGTTCTCGAGCGAGCCGCCGTACTCGTCGGTGCGCCGGTTGTCGGCGCGGGACAGGAACGCCCCGAGCACATAGCCGTGCGCGCAATGGATTTCGACCGCATCGCCGCCGGCGGCCTTCACGCGAGCCGCGGCATCGGCGAAACACTTGATCAGCCAAGGGATGTCGTCGTCGTCCGCCTCGTGGTAGGTGGCCTGCTTGCCCTGCACGA
>NZ_JADZGH010000178.1:39642-43183 GCF_015865005.1 Rhodococcus sp. CX | reverse complement strand
GGCGAGCGCGCTCATGTCGGGGCCGGCCTGCGGCGTCGACGGCACCAGCAGCGGACGGTCCTGGACGGTGTCGATCCGGGCGACCTTGCCGTGATGGGTCATCTGCACGCACAGTTTGCTGCCGGCCACGTGCACGGCGTCCGCCAGTGACTTCAAGCCGGGGATGAACCGGTCCTCGGACAGGCCCGGTTCCTTGGTGCTCGCGCACCCGATCGGATACGCGACCGCGCAGCATCCGGTGATGATCAGCCCGGTGCCGCCCGCGGCGCGCGCCGCGAAATGATCGATGTCGCCCTGCTCGATCTCACCGTCCACGCACAGATTCATGTCCATCGCGGGCATCACCACCCGGTTGGCCAGGGTGATCGGGCCGATGGTGCCGGGGGACAGCAGATGCGGGTACGTCTTCTGGCGGGTCGTCACGGGCCGACGCTAAACCGATCCGACGACGGGACCGGGCGGCCGTCTTGGTGAACGGGACCTCGTCGTTCGGTGGGAGTTGTTCAGTGGCGGGTCAGCACGACCGGCACCCGCGTGAACCCACCCGCCGGATACGCCGCGTGCTCCGGAACCGCGCCGGTCGCGGTGATGTTCGTGGTCGCGGCGAGCAGTTCGTCGACCAGTGCGGTGAGCTCGAGTCGCGCGAGCGGCGCACCCGGACAGTTGTGGATGCCGCGTCCGTAAAGCAGGTTCGCGGCCGGGTCGCGGTCGAGGCGGAACTCGTCGGGGTCACCGAAGACGGCCTCGTCGCGGTTCGCCGACGCCCACAGCACTATGATCCGTTCCCCGGCCGGGATGCGGCGGTCCGCGACGGTCACCTCCCGGGTGGTGCGACGGCGGTTCGCGATCAGCGGTGCCTGCATCCGCAGGATCTCGTCGCACGCGGCACCGATCCGGTCGGGTTCGGCCCGCAGATGCTTCTGGACCTCCGGATTCGACGCGAGGAACGCGACCAGGATGCCGACGCACGCAGCGATCGTGCTCAGCTCGCCGACCGTCCAGTTGCGGATCATCGACACCAGCTCGGCATCGGTGAGCGGCCTGCCGTCGACCCGCTCGCCGAGCAGCTCCGCGGTCACGTCGGGAGTCCCGGTCGCCGGCCGACCACGGCGCTCGTCGAGCTGTTCGCGGATGTAGCCGTCGAACTCCAGCGCGATCGCCGACATCGCCGCCCGGTCGAGGGCGCGCGTCGCCTCCCGGTTCTTGCGCGTCCATTCGCGCAGCGGCTCGTGCAGACGGTCCGGCCACCCCATGAACCGGCACTGGATCCGGTTCGCGAACGGTTCGGCCAGGCCGGACATGATCTCGGCCTCGCCGGGCCCGAGTGCGTCGATCAGGTCGCGGGCCACCTCGCGGCACGCCGGTTCGAACGCGCGCATGCGGTCGGGCGTGAAGTACCGGTCGTTGATCGCCCGGAACGACGTGTGCTCCGGCGGGTCCATGCCATTGGGCACCGACGGATGCGACGACACCGCATTGCTGAAGGTCGCGGGGTCGTCGAGGATTGCCACGACATCGGTGTGACGGAACACCGTCCAATCGCGGTAGGCGCTGTAGGCGACGGGGCAGCGGGCGCGCATCTCGTCGTACGCGGTGATCTGATCCGCCTGCACCTGTGGGGAACGCGGGTCCCAATCCACGTGCGGTTCGCTCTGATCGGACATGACACCTCGCTCCGGTCGGCAACGGATCCGATCCCAGTGTGCCCACCGCGCTGCTCTCGTCGCGCAGGTTTCAACCGGAGGACGATCTCCGTTCATCCGCGCCGGGCATCGTGATGGTCGTGAGCACGGAACTGATCGTGTCGGTGTCGGGAATCCGGGATGTCACCCGCGAAGCGGTCGACAGGTTCGCCCGCGAGATGGATGCGCGCGGAGTGCCGCTGTCGCTGCTCGTGGCGCCGCGGCTGAAGGACCACTACCGGCTGGTGCGCGACCCGGCGACCCAGGAATGGCTCCTCGAACGCCGGGAAGACGGCGACGCGATCGTGCTGCACGGCTACGACCAGGCCGCGACGAAACGCCGCCGCGCCGAATTCTCGGCGCTGCGCGAGCACGAGGCGCGGCTGCGGCTGCTCGCCGCCGATCGCGTGCTCGAGGCAACGGGACTGCGCACCCGGCTGTTCGCCCCGCCCCGCTGGGTCGCCTCGGCCGGGGCGGTCGCCGCACTGCCGCAGACCGGGTTCCGCCTCCTGGCCGACGCCACCGGCGTGCACGACCTCGACCGGGGCACCGTGGAGCAGGCGCGCGTGTTCGGGATCGGCGACGGGGCGCGCGCCGAACCGTGGTGGTGCCGCGCCATGGTCATCGGCGCCGCGCGGGTCGCGCGGCGCGGCGGACTGCTGCGCCTGGCGATCTCCGGGCCGCAACTGAGCAAACCCGGACCGCGGCAGGCCATCGTCGACGCCGTCGACATCGCGCTGCACCACGACGCGCAGCCGACCGTGTACCGCTGGCAGCCGCGGGCTCTCGGCCACGTCGCGTGATGCCGTTCGACCTCTCCCGTCGTACCGGGACCGGCCGGTAGTGTCTGCGGACATGGACGCAGACGTGATCGTGGTGGGGGCGGGTCTCGCCGGGCTGGTGGCGACCGGGGAGCTGATCGACGCCGGGCGCAAGGTGATCCTGGTGGATCAGGAGAACGCGAACAACCTTGGTGGACAAGCCTTCTGGTCGTTCGGTGGGCTCTTCTTCGTCGACAGTCCCGAACAACGTCGCATGGGTATCAAGGACTCCTACGACCTCGCGCTGCAGGACTGGATGGGCACAGCCGGCTTCGACCGCGAGGTCGAGGACCGCTGGCCGCGCCGCTGGGCGCAGGCGTACGTCGAGTTCGCCGCGGGGGAGAAGCACGCGTGGCTCGCGCAGCGCGGGTTGAAGATCTTCCCGATGGTCAACTGGGCCGAACGCGGCGGCTACGACGCCGGCGGCCACGGCAACTCGGTGCCCCGATTCCACATCACGTGGGGGACCGGCCCCGGGCTCGTCGAGATCTTCGCCCGCAAGGTGCTCGCCGCCGCCGACCGCGGCCTCGTCACTTTGAAGTACCGCCATCAGGTCGACGAACTGGTCGTCACCGACGGTGCGGTCACCGGCGTGCGCGGCACCGTCCTCGAACCGACCGACGCGGCGCGCGGTGTGAAGTCGTCCCGCACCGCCGTCGGCGACTTCGAGTTCGGCGCGGGCGCCGTGATCGTCACGTCCGGCGGCATCGGCGGCAACTACGACCTGGTCAAGAAGAACTGGCCGACGCGGCTCGGTATCCCGCCGAAGCACATGCTCAGCGGCGTGCCCGCCCACGTCGACGGCCGCATGCTCGAGATCACCGAGAAGGCCGGCGGGAACATCGTCAACCGAGATCGCATGTGGCACTACACCGAAGGCATCACCAACTACGACCCGGTGTGGCCGAACCACGGCATCCGCATCCTGCCCGGCCCGTCGTCGCTGTGGCTCGACGCCACCGGCAAGCGCCTGCCGGTGCCGCTGTTCCCCGGATTCGACACGCTCGGCACCCTCGAGCACATCGTCACCACCGGCCA
>NZ_JADZGH010000178.1:38031-39632 GCF_015865005.1 Rhodococcus sp. CX | reverse complement strand
TCGACCAGAAGATCATCGAGAAGGAATTCGGCCTGTCCGGATCCGAACAGAACCCGGACCTGACCGGTCGCAACATCAAACTGCTGCTGCAGCGCGTCCGATCCGGCGCGCCCGGACCGGTCGAAGCGTTCAAGCAGCGCGGCGTCGACTTCGTGGTGCGAGACAACCTCGCAGACCTCGTCGCCGGCATGAACGAACTGGCACCCGAAGCCCCGCTCGACTACGCGACGGTGCGGTCGGTGGTCGAGGCTCGCGACCGCGAGATCGCCAACAAGTACACCAAGGACCTGCAGGTCGCGGCGATGCGCGCGGCACGCGCCTACCTGCCCGACAAGATCGCGCGGATCGCGGCGCCGCACCGCATTCTCGACCCGAAGGCCGGACCGCTCATCGCGGTGAAGCTGCATCTGCTCACCCGCAAGACCCTCGGCGGTCTCGAAACCGACCTGTCGTCGCGGGTCCTGCGATCCGACGGCAGCGTGTTCGACGGCCTGTTCGCCGCCGGGGAGGTCGCCGGGTTCGGCGGCGGTGGCGTGCACGGCTACCGCTCGCTGGAAGGTACGTTCCTCGGCGGCTGCATCTTCTCCGGGCGCGCCGCGGGTCGAGCCGCGGCCCGCTAGGTTTCCGCAGCAGCCGGGCGTCGCATCGATCCGGGTGAGACGCCCGTGACCCGCTTGAACGCCCGCGCGAATCCGTCCGACGCGGTGATGCGACGCGACCCGAGGACGTCGACGCTGCCGTGCAGGGCCACGACGCGGTCGTCGTCACGCTCGGTATCAGCGAGAACCCGCTGCGAGTCCGGGCACGCGGACCGGCCCACACCCCTCTCGACGTGCGCTCGCGGGGAACGCGCAACGTGATCGACGCGATGCGCCGCCACGGTGTGCCCCGGCTCGTGGTGCAGACGTCGTACGGCGTGGGGGAGACGCGGGGCAGGCTGCCCCTGCGGTACAGCCTGATGTTCAAGCTCCTGCTCGGACCCCGGATCGCCGACACCGAGGTCCAGGACGGTCTCGTGCGGGACAGCGGTCTCGACTGGACCGTCGTACAGCCGGTGAACCTCACCGACGAACCCGCCGACGGCACCGCCACGGCCGCGGTCGACGGCGCGATCTCGAGGTGGCATGTTTCCCGCCGCGACGTGGGGAACGTCCTCGCGGACGCGGCGGGAAACGGCACCTACCGGCGCGCCACGGTCGCGGTGTCCTAGACCTCGATGTCGGATTCGTGCGGCAGGACGCGGAATTCCGTTCCCTCCGGCGCCATTTCGCTGTAGCGACCGTAGAAGATGCCGTTGGCCTGCTCGGCGATGATGGCCTGGTGGATCGGGACGGCGACCCGCGGATTCACCGCGCGCAGGTAATCGACTGCCTCCCAGATCTTCAGCCACGGCGCCGCGGACGGGAGTGCGAGGACGTCGACGCGCTCGTGCGGGATGTACAGCGAGTCACCGGGATGCAGCAGCCGGGACGGGTTCTCGTCGTCGCCGAGCAGGAACGCGGTGTTGTCGATGACCGGCAGATCCGGATGGATGACGGCGTGCCGGCCGCCCGTGCCGCGGACGGTCACCTCGCCGATCTCGAACGTGTCGCCCGGACGCA
>NZ_JADZGH010000178.1:32661-38021 GCF_015865005.1 Rhodococcus sp. CX | reverse complement strand
CCGCGGACTGCGGATCCGAGAACAGCTTCGCGTCGGGGTTCGCGTCGAGCAGGGCGGGCAGGCGCGCGGCGTCGGCGTGGTCGGGATGCTGGTGCGTGACCAGGATCGCGTCGAGCCCGGTGATGCCCTCGAAGCCGTGCGAGAAGGTGCCCGGGTCGAACAGGATCTTCGCGCCGCGGTGTTCGACGAGCAGGCAGGAGTGTCCGAAGTGGGTCAGTCGCATGGGCGCAAGTATCTCCCACCTGCTCGCCGCCCGGCACCTTCCGCGATCGACTATATTTTGCTTAACTACTGACGTACTATTGTGGTGAAAATACATTCTTCAGAGGAGATGTGATTGTGAAGTACGTGAGTTTCGAGGTTGAGGGTCGTCAGAGTTGGGGTGCCGTGGTCGACGGGCAGGTCTACGACCTGGGCGTGAACGGCGCCGACGTGGCCGCTTCCCTGCGCGACGCCATAGCCGCGGGTCTGCTGCGCGATTCGCTGGTCGACGGCCTCGAGCCCGTTGCCGAGGAGTCCGAGGTTTCCTTCCTGCCGGCCGTGCCGAACCCCGCCAAGATCATCTGCGTGGGCGTCAACTACCGGTCGCATCTGGAGGAGACCGGTAAGGCCGAGGTCGGTGCCCCGACCCTGTTCACGCGGTTTGCCGACTCCCAGACCGGTCACCTGGTCCCGGTCGAGATCCCGGCGGTGGGCACCCAGTTCGACTACGAGGGTGAGCTCGCCGTGGTCATCGGCGCTCCGGCCTTCAAGGTTCCCGCTGCGGAGGCGCAGTCGGTGATCGCGGGCTACAGCATCTACAACGATTTCACCGTGCGTGACTGGCAGCGCGCCACGACGCAGTGGATCCCGGGGAAGAACTTCCCGCGCACCGGCGCGATGGGCCCGTACTTCGTGCCGGCCGCCGACATCGAGGACATTCAGGAATGCACCCTCGAGACGCGGGTCAACGGTGAGCAGCGCCAGAAGGCCACGATTGCGGACATGCGCTGCCCGATCGACCGGTTGATCGAGCACATCTCGACCTTCACCCCGCTCGCGCCCGGCGACATCATCGTCACCGGAACCCCGGGTGGTGTGGGCCTGTTCATGGACCCGCCGGCGCTGCTGAATCCCGGCGATGTGGTCGAGGTCGAGATCACCGGCCTCGGGGTCCTGCGCAACGAGATCGTCGCGGAGCAGTAGCCGATGGCCATCGCGGTCTGCACGATGTCGCACTCGCCGCTCATCGGCGAGATCGAGCCCGCCGGTGGCGTGCTGGGTGAGATCGATGCGGCGACGGACGAGATTCGGAAGGCGATCGAGGACTTCGATCCCGAGATCACGATCGTCTTCGGACCCGATCATTTCAACGGTGTCTTCTACGACATGATGCCGCCGTTCTGCATCGGCTCCGAGGCCATCGGCGTCGGGGACTGGAGCACGCAGCAACGCGCGTTGCCGGTCGACCGGGAGCATGCCGCCCGGCTCGTGCAGGCGGTGTTCGACGAGGAGATCGACGTCGCCCAGTCCGAGCGGCTGTATGTCGACCACGGCATGACGCAGACGCTCGAGATGCTCTACGGCGTGGACTACGAGCGTCCCATCGTGCCGGTGTTCGTCAACGCGGTCGGTCTGCCGCTGGTGCCGATGCGCCGCGTGCGCAGGTTCGGTGAGGCGATCGGCCGCGAGGCCGCCCGCTGGAACAAGCGGGTGCTGATCGTCGGATCCGGAGGTCTGTCGCACGATCCGCCGGTCCCGAAGCTCGAGGGGGCGCCGGAGCAGCTGCGTGAGCGTCTGATCGACGGTCGTCACTACACCCCCGAGCAGCGGGAGGAACGGCAGCGCCGGGTCATCGAGGCCGCGCGCGAGCACGTGCGCACCGGCACCGGTCAGCAGCCCCTCAACGAGGAGTTCGACCGGCTCGTCATGGACACCTTCGCCGAGGGTCGTCTCGACGCGGTCGACGGATGGGCCACCGACTGGATGGCGCGTGAGGGTGGGGGATCGGCGCACGAGATCCGTGCGTGGGTCGCCGCCTTCGCGGCGGTCAACGCCGTCGACACCCCGACGGTCGCAGGCCGCTGGTACTGGCCGGTCCACGAATGGGGTGCCGGTTTCGGCATCATGCTGACCGATCCGGTCGGTTCCTGAGCTCCGATCTTCTGGGCGGCACAATGTGTTGCCTCTCCAGCCACCCCGGTACGGGCAGATCTGTCCATACCGGGGTGGCTCTCTTCATGCCCATCGCGCCCGGCGAATAGCCGGAGTCACTAATTGGGGCGAAGTGTGGTTGCGGTCATGTGACTCTAGTCTCTAGAGTGACGACTCTAGAGACTAGAGTCTTTTTTCCCGTCCTCGATCCTGCCCACGTGCGGGTGCCCTATGAAAGGAACTCCTGTCATGCCTTTGGCAGTCGCCGCCCTGTCCCATGCGCCGTCATTCGGCAATGTCGACCCGGGAGGCACGACGATGGCGGAAATCGAGGCCGCAATCGGTGAAGTGCGCTCCTTCGTCGAGAGCTTCGACCCCGAGGTGGTCGTCGCACTGGGCCCCGATCACTTCAACGGTCAGCTGTACTCGCTGATTACCCCCTGGGCGATCGGAGCCGAGGCCGTCGGTGTCGGTGACTACGGCACCACAGCAGGCCCGGTGCCCGTCGACGGGGACATCGCCCGAACCCTGCACGCACTGGTCCTCGAACAGGGAATCGACATCGGCCGGTCCGAGCGGATGACGGTGGACCACGGCATCCTGCAACCGCTCGAATTCATCTACGGCCACCCCTTGAGCCGGCCCATCGTTCCGATCTTCGTCAACGCTCTCGGATTCCCGCTCACGCCGATGCAGCGTGTCCGGTTGTTCGGGGAGGCCGTGGGCCGGGCGGCGCAGCAGCTCGACAAGCGAGTTCTGCTGGTGGCCTCCGGCGGCATCTCGCACAACCCGCCCGTCCCGCGCTGGGACGACGCCCCGGAACCGGTGCGCCGGCGCCTCGTCGAGTACGCCCCCAGTCGGGAGGAGCGCGCCGCCCGCGAACAGGCGATCGTGAAGGGTATCCAGGCCATCGCCGACGGCAAGGCCTCGAGCGCACCGCTCAACGAAGCCTGGGACGCGCTGGTGCTGAACACCTTCCGCTCCGGTGAGCTGTCCGCCGTCGACGGTTGGGACAACGACCGGTTCGTCGCCGAAGGGGGCAGCGCGGCCCACGAGATGCGCAGCTGGATCGCGGCGTACGCCGCCCTGTCCACCGCCGGCCCCTACCGGCTCACCGTCGACCACTACTGGGCCGTGGAGACCTGGGGCGCCGGCTTCGGTATCCAGGCCGCGATCGGAGCGTGAGGACATGTACGAGTTCAAGACCTTCTGGGAAGCCGTCGCCGACCTGCCGCACCGCCTCGAATATCTCGAGGTGAACGGCTGGCGCACCCGCGTACTCACCGTCGACGGCCCCGGCGGACCCGACGAGCAGACCGTGGTCCTGCTCAACGGAACCACCGGCCACATCGAGGCCTTCACCCAGAACATCCGTGCTCTGGCCTCGAAGTACCGGGTGGTGGGATACGACTATCCCGGTCACGGCTTCACCACCCTGACCGACCACGACCTCGAGATCCCCGAATACGAGGAACACCTGCTCGCCCTGCTCGACGTGCTCGGCCTGGACCGCGCGCACCTGTGCGGCGAGTCCCTCGGCGGCTGGATCGCGATCAAGTTCGCCGGCCACCACCCCGATCGGGTGCGGACGGTGATCCTCAGTGCCCCGGGCGGTCGCGTCACGACCGCCGAGCGGGTCGACCGTGCCCAGTCGGTCAGCCGCCAGGCCGTCACCGAACCGACCTACGACAACGTCAAGAAGCGGCTGCAGGTCGTCATCCACGACCCCGGCAAGATCACCGACGAACTGGTCCACATCCGGCAGGCGGTGTACTCCCGCGACGGCTTCGGCGACGCCATGCACCACATCGCGGTGCTGCGTCAGCCGGAGACCCGCTACCGCAACCGGGTCACCGACGAGGACTTCGCGGCGATCCCCGTACCTGCATTGCTGGTATGGACCGACCACGAGCCCAGCGGCGGACCCGAGGTGGGAAAGGAACTCGCCGAGTCGATTCCGGACGGCCAGTTCCTGCTCATCGAGAATGCGGCGCACTGGCCGCAGTGGGAGGACCCCGAAACCTTCAACGCCACCGTCCTCGACTTCCTCGCACGAAAAGGCTGAACCATGACAGAGACCAGCGTCATCGAACAGATCGCCGACGAGCTCTATCGCGCCCGCCGCGACGTCACCACCATGGACTTCGTCAGTCCGCGGCTGCCCGAGCGTGATCTCGATGCGGCGTACAGCATCTCCGAGCTCGTCGCGGCCCGGCGGGAGGCCGAACTCGGTGTGCGTCGTGTCGGCCGTAAGGTCGGTCTGACGAACCCGCTCGTGCAGAAGCGGGTCGGGGTCTTCGAACCCGACTACGGCATCATCCACGACGACATGGTCCACTCCTCGGGCGTCGTGATCCCCGCGTCCGCGCACAACTTCCTGCGCATCGAGGCCGAGGTCGCCTTCGTCCTGGCGAAGGACATCCTCGTTGCCGACCCCGATGCGATCGAGGACGCGATCGAATACATCACTCCCGCATTCGAACTCGTCGATTTCCGCTTTGCCGGCAATGTCGGGAAGATCGTCGACACCATTGCCGACAACGCAGGGTGCGACGGGGTCGTCCTCGGCGAGGAACGACACGCCTACGGCGAGGTCGATCTCACCGGTGTCGAGATGTCGATCACCACCGCGACCGGTGACGAGATCACCCGGGGCATCGGAAGCAACGTGCTCGGCCACCCGATCAAGGCGGTGCAATGGCTCGCCGAGACGGCACTGCGGATCGGGCATCCGTTGCGGGCCGGCGAGATCCTGCTCTCGGGTTCGATCGGATACATCGAGCCCTGGCCGGCCGACGTCGAATGCACCGCCACCATCACCGGACTGGGTTGCGTGCGCGCAACCCTCGATTCGAAGGCATGAACCGATGACCGAGAACACCGAGAACACTTCCGGGTCGACACCCGCCGTCACCACCGAGATTCGCGTCGCCATCGAACAATTGGTGGCGGAGCATCATTGGCTGCTCGACCACGGTCACGCCGACCGGCTCTACACCCTGTATGCCGAGGATGCGGTCTCGGTCGGGCCGCTCGGCACCATGAACGGCCGCGACGCCATCAAGGCGTGGGGGGAACGCCGGGTCACCCAGGACGCGGGAACGGTCCGCCACTTCTCGGGCGGCACCCGACTCGCCTGGAAGGACGGAGTCCTCACGGGCACGACCTACTACACGACGTTCCGCAGCACGCAGGACGATCCGCTGCGCCCCGCCAGCGTCGGCGAG
>NZ_JADZGH010000178.1:25750-32651 GCF_015865005.1 Rhodococcus sp. CX | reverse complement strand
CGGCGGCGAGAACGCAGCGGCGCACGCTCGTCGGCTGGCCGAGGCCGACAAGTGACGAGCATCCCCGCCCTCCTCCACGTCGCCACGCCGTCGTTGAGCATCGTCGAAAGCGGCTTGTTCAACGGGTACGACGGGGTTGTCATCGATCTGCAGCACGGTGAAGTCGGGTTGGAGACCGCCTGCACGATGCTTCGGGCGATCCCGCGCGACGTCCGATACCGGTACGTGCGCGTGGCGAGCATCGACTCCGGTCCGATCGGTCGCCTGATGGACAGCGGCGCGCGCGGCATCATCGCTCCGACCGTCGAAAGTGCCGATGAGGCAAGAGCACTCGTGGCGGCGACCAAGTATCCGCCGCTGGGTCGCCGCAGCCTGGGGCCCAGCCGCCCCCAGCTGTATTCCGGCAGCAGGTACACCGAGGCCGGGAACGACGCGGTCGAGTGCATCGTGCAGATCGAGACGCGCCGTGGCCTCGACGCCGCCGAGGAGATCCTTTCGGTGGACGGTGTCGGGTCCGTCTACATCGGACCGGCGGATCTGGCCGTGTCCTTCGGTCTCGGAGGCGGGGCCGACTGGGCGGACGGTCCGGTGTACGACGCGATCGTCGAGATCGCAAAGGTCGCACGAGCATACGGACGAACCTGTGGAATCTACGCCGGTTCCCCCACTTACGCAGCCGCTCTGGCTCGTGCCGAGCTGATCGATTACGTGGGGCTCGGGATCGACCTTGTCATGGTCGGGGCCCAGGCACGCCAGAACATCGCATCCCTGAGGAGTGAATCGTGAACACGGACGTCCTGATCATCGGCGCGGGCCCCACCGGTCTCACGCTCGCGAACCTGCTCGGCCAGCACGGTGTGCGCACGGTGCTGATCGAGGCACTCGACGAGCTCATCGACTATCCGCGGGCGGTCGGTATCGACGACGAGGCCCTGCGGGTCATGCAGTCGATCGGCCTCGTGGACAAGGTGCTGCCGCACACGGTCCCCGACCAGCAGGTCCGGATCGTCAACGGCGAGATGAAGGTCATCGCCGAGATCAACCCCACGACACGTGAATTCGGATGGCCGCGGCGCAACGGCTTCGTTCAGCCGCTGGTGGACCAGGTCCTGTTGGCGGGCTTGGAGCGTTTCGAGACGGTCGACGTCCGGCTCGGGACCGAAGCGATCGACCTCACCTACACCGACGACGAAGCGACGGTCACCGTCAAGTCGGGGGAGGTGACCTCGCAGATCACGGCGCGCTACGTCATCGGGTGCGAGGGCGGCCGGTCCTTCACCCGGACCCGTCTCGGCATCGAGTTCGAAGGCGAGACCCGCAAGCAACGCGGTCTCGTGATCGACGTCGCCGACGACCCGATCGGCACGCCGCACGCGGTGTTCGGCGGTGACCCTACGCGTGGCTACGCCACTTTGAGCCTCCCGCACGGGATTCGGCGCTGGGAGTTCATGATGCTCGACGACGAGGGGGAGGAGCTCGTCGAATCGGACGAGTTCATCTACGGTCTCCTCGCCGATCACGTGCCCGACCCGAAGCGGCTGAACATCATCCGTCGACGTGTCTACACCCATCACGCGCGGTTGGCGTCCCGGTTCCGGGAAGGACCGATCCTCCTGGCCGGCGATGCCGCCCACGTCATGCCGGTGGTCGCCGGGCAGGGATGGAATTCGTGCATTCGTGACGCGATGAATCTCGGTTGGAAGCTGGCTGCGGTGGTGAAGGGGCAAGCCGACGATGCGTTGCTCGACACCTACGCGGAAGAGCGTCGCGACCATGTGAAGGCAATGGTCGACCTGTCGGTCGGCATGGCCAACCTGGTCACCAACCGCAGCAAACTGCGTTCTGCGGCACGTGATGCCGCAGCAGTGGTCGTCGACCGGTTGCCGCGACTGAAGGCGTATGTCTCCGGGCAGGGCTTCAAGCCCATGCCGCGCTACGAGCGCGGCGTCGTGGTGCCGGCGCGGGTGCCCCGGTTGAAGTCGGTACCCGTTGCGGAGGACTTCAAGTCGGCTGTCGGTACGTTGTTCCCGCAGCCGCGGGTGTGCACGACGGCCGCGACCGATCGGCTGCTCGACGATGTGACGGGGTCCGGCTGGCGAATCTTCGTGTGGAACAACGATCCACGGCAGCTCGTCGACAAGGAGAACCTGGAGCGACTGGAGTCGCTCGGCGCACGCCTGGTGCATCTGGTACCTGCCTCCCAGCTTCCGTGGGCAATGGAGAACGCGGGGGACGGTGTGCACGTAGTGGGCGATCCGTCGGGCGTGCTCAAGTCCTGGTTCCATCAGCGGCCGTTCTCGGCGGTGGTTGTGCGACCGGACCATGTCATCGCGGCCGAATGTCTCGCTCAGGATCTCGACTCGACCTTGGAGTCGGTGTTTTCCGCTGCCCGACTGCGGCCAGCAGAATGCATTCCTCAGTGAAAATGCAATAAGGCTTGACCAATATTAAATCTGTGACATAGTCGATGTTGCGGGCGTCACATCTGCACGACCCATCAAGATCGCCCGGAACAGTCGGATTCCGGAACAGCCGGATTCAGGGAAGAAGGAATTCATGAAGCGGACCTTGTCTGTGCTCGCCGGAAGCGCGGCGTTGGCACTTGCGTTGACCGCGTGCTCCAACGGATCGAACGACGGCGCCGCATCGAAATCGGACAGCGGTCTCGACATCGTGAAGGTGGGGCTTTTCCCCTCGTCGGCGGTGGGTGCCTTCCAGATCGGCATCGACCAGGGCTTTTTCGCCGAGCAGGGAATCGAGATCGAACTCGTCATGGGCCAGTCGAGTGCTGCGCAGTTGCCGGCCGTGAATTCCGGGAGCCTCGACTTCATCCTGGCCAGCCCGACCACGCCGCTGGTCGCGAGCAGCAAGGGCCTCGACGTGCCGATCGTGTCCGGCTACGCCAAGAACCGCCCCGGCACCCTGGGTGACTCCGTCGCCGTGCTCGTCGGCTCGGGCTCGGATATCAAGTCGGCGAAGGACCTCGAAGGTAAGCGGGTCGCGATCAATGCCCTCGGGAGCATCGGCGAGATCGGCATCAAGGAAGCGGTCGCGAAGGACGGCGGCGATCCCGAGTCGATCACCTTCGTCCAGCTCGGGTTCGACCAGGTCGCCGCGCAGCTCGAGAGCGGGCAGATCGATGCCGGAATGGCCGGACCGCCGTTCATCGGGCAGATCCTGAACAACGGTGGCGCCGTCGTCAGCGACTTCATCCCGGCGGCGGGCCTCGATGGCGCCGAGCTGGTCATGGTGGCCGGCAGGAAGCTCATCGACACCAAACCCGATCTGGTCGAACGGTTTACGGAAGCCCTCGACGAAACTCTCACCTACGCCGAAGCACATCAGGACGACGTCCGCGCCCTGTTGCCGAAGGTGATCGGCACCGCCCCCGAGGTCGCTGCGAAGACCGAGTTCATCCAATGGGATGCGAAGTTGGACGCCGACGCGATCGACCAGTTCAGCACCCTGCTGGTGAAGTACAACGTCATGAACAAGGAGCCCGGCGAGAACGTCGTCTGGAACCACTGACCGCGTGGGTCGGGCCGCGAGGCCCGACCCACCCCATGCCTCCGCAACACTCGAAAGGTTGCCTGCCATGAGCGTGGCACAACGAGAACTGGAGAAGCCCGTGGCGGTTCCGCCGCAACGGGACAGTTCCCGAACACCCAGTGCAGTCGCCCCGTACAAGCCGCTTCTCCTCGGCGTGGCCGGCAGTCTGGGCTTTCTCCTGATCTGGCAGGTGTTCTCTGCCATCGGACCGGTCGGTTCGCACTATCTGCCACCCCCGACGGTGGTGTTCGCGGAATTCGTCGAGAACCTGTCCGATCCCGATTTCTGGACCTCGGTCGGCTACACACTGCGTGCCTGGCTGATCGGTCTGGTGGTCTCCAGCGTCGCCGCCATCGTGGTCGGCGTGATCATCGGCTCCAGTACGTTCCTCAGGCGGGCGACCCACTCGACCATCGAGTTCCTTCGGCCCATCCCCGCGGTCGCGCTCATCCCGCTGGCCGCGCTCCTGTACGGACCTGCCCTCAGCGCCGAGCTTCTGATCGTCGTCTACGCCTGCTTCTGGATCGTGCTGGTCCAGGTGCTCTACGGCGTGGCCGACGTCGACAAGGTCGCCACGGACACCGCCCTGACCCTGCAGATGAACTTCTGGCAGAGGGTCCGCTACCTGCTCTTCCCGACCCTGCTTCCCTTCCTCATGACCGGCATACGCCTGGCCGCCACGGTCGCGCTGATCCTGTCCGTCGGCGTCGAGCTGATCATCGGCACCCCGGGTCTCGGCCAGGCCAGGACGTCGCACTCGCACAGATCAACGACGACGCGCCGGCGATGTTCGCCCTCATCGTCACCAGCGGCGTGCTCGGCATGCTCGTCAACTGGCTGATGGGAACGATCGAACGCAAGGTTCTCTTCTGGCACGCCTCGGTGCGTGGAGGTGTGAAGTCGTGAAAACACTGAAGAGTCTCGGATATTTCGTCGGCCTGCCGATCGTGCTGATCGCAGCGTGGTGGGCGGCCACGCAGGGTGGTGGCAGCTTCTACGTTCCCGACCCGGACCAACTCGTCACCGCGTTCCGCACCGTGTGGCTCGGCGACGGATTCACGCAGGACGCTCTTCCCAGTATCGCGCGTCTGCTGGTCGGCCTGGCGCTGTCCATCGTCCTCGGCGTCGGTCTCGGTATCGCCATCGGTTCGATCGACTGGGTGCGATGGCTGCTCAGTCCGCTGCTCGAGTTCCTCCGCGCGGTCCCGTCGACGATCATGATCCCGGTCCTGCTCCTGCTGATCGGCATCAACGACGCCATGAAGGTCACCGTCATCGTCCTCGGATGTCTGTGGCCCATCCTCCTCAACACCATCAAGGGCGTCGCCTCCATCGACGAGGTTCAGAGCGACACCGGCCGGGTCTACGGACTCACCGGCATCGACCGGATGCGGTATCTCGTACTCCCGGCCGCGTCACCGCAGATCTTCGCCGGCATCCGCCAGAGCCTCGCGGTCGGCCTCGTCCTGATGGTCGTCTCCGAGATGTTCGCGGCCACAGAAGGAATCGGCTACGCCATCATCAACTTCCAGAATCGGATCGACATCCCCGAGATGTGGAGCGGCATCGTGCTGCTCGGGCTGCTCGGCGTGGCGCTGTCCGTGTTGTTCCAGATCGTCCAGGGCCGAGTCCTCGGCTGGTACGAAGGATTGAAGGAAAGTGCGAATGACTGATCACCAAGACGTTCGACTCCGCGTCGACAAGGTCAAGAAGGTATACAGCCGGGACGGCAAAGAGTTCGAAGCGGTCAAGTCCCTCACCTTCGACCTGCACCAGGGTGAATTCGCCTGCCTCGTCGGCCCGTCGGGAAGCGGCAAGACCACACTGCTCAAGTGCATCGCCGGTCTCATGGCGCCGACCTCGGGTGCGGTCGTGCTCGACGGCAGGCCCGTCAACGGGCCGGCCAGGGGTATGGCCGTGGTGTTCCAGGAGTACGGTCGCAGCCTCTATCCCTGGATGACGGTGGCCGCCAACATCGAACTGCCGCTCAAGATCGCCAAGCTGTCCAAGGCGGAGCGTCGCGCGCGTGTCGACGAAGCTTTGCACTCGGTCGGCCTCGAGCAGGCTCGCAACAGCTACCCCTGGCAGTTGTCCGGGGGCATGCAACAGCGCGTCGCCATCGCCCGCGCGGTCGCCACGCACCCGAGCGTCCTGCTCATGGACGAACCGTTCGCCGCGGTCGATGCGCAGACCCGGGCCGACCTCGAGGACCTCGTCCGCTCGGTGTGGAAGCGGCACAACATGACCATCCTCTTCGTCACCCACGACATCGAGGAGTCCGTCTACCTCGGTGAGCGGGTCCTGGTGTTGTCGAGCTCGCCCACGGTGATCCAGGACGACGTGAAGATCGACCTGCCGGACGAGCGGGACCAGCTCGGCACACGCTCGCTCACCCGCTTCAGCGAACTGCGCGCCCACGTCTACGAGCAGGTGCAGATCGCCAAGACCAACAAGACCGGAATGGTCACCTCGCGACAGGCTGCGGTGTTGTGACCGCGATGAACATGCAGCAGAACAACATCGATGCAGACGTTGTCGTCGTCGGCGGAGGTCCCGTGGGGCTCACCCTCGCCCTGCTTCTCGCCGACGAAGGTGCCCGGGTCTCGGTGATCGAACCGATGACCGCCCCCGGGGACCTGCCCCGCGCCATCAGCATCGCCGACGAGTCATTCCGCATCCTCGAGCGTCTGGGCTTGGCGGACGACCTCAAGGCGGAGTCCTATCTGGACACCGGGGCACGCTATTTCGGTCTCGGCGATCGCTTGCTCGCCCAGTCCAAGCCCGTTCCCTCCCGTACCGGACACCCCGCGAAGTCGCAGTTCGATCAACCCGTCCTCGAACAGCTGCTGTGGGACAGGGCGGTCGAACATCCCGACATCGACTTCCGAACGGGCCAGCGCGCGGTCGCGATCACCCAGGACGGCACGACCGTCACGGTGACCACCCGCTCCGAGGACGGCGTCACCTCGACCGTCGTCGGATCGTGGCTGGCCGGCGCGGACGGTGGCCGAAGCTTCACTCGCGATGCCCTCGGTGTGCCCCTGGTCGGATCGACCCAGGAAGAACGCTGGGTGGTCGTCGACCTGCTGAACACGACCCGCGAGAAAGAGCCCTACGCCGAGTTCCACGGCAACGGCGCCCGGCCGTACGTCTACGTCCCCGGCATCAAGGGACGACTGCGTCTGGAATTCATGATGCTTCCCGGCGACGACGCCGAGGAGATCACCCGCCCGGACAAGATCCGCGAACTGGTCCTTCCGTTCCACCCACAGGTGACCCCGGAGGACATCCGCCGCGCAGTCGTCTACGTCGCCCACCGCCGGCTCGCCAAGACCTACCGGGCCGGACGCGC
>NZ_JADZGH010000178.1:10708-25740 GCF_015865005.1 Rhodococcus sp. CX | reverse complement strand
AATGCCGGTCTTCGCGACGCGTCGAACCTGGCCTGGAAGCTGCGGGCGGCACTCGACGGTGTGGGCACCGACCGTCTGCTCGACAGCTACGAGTCCGAACGTCGTACCCATGCCAAGAAGATGGTGCGCATCTCGCACATCACCGGCTCGATCGTCATGGCCCGCGGCGTCGCAGCCGCCGCCCGCGACGTCGTCTTCTCCGTGGCGCGACTGTTCCCGCCGGTCCACGCCTATCTGTCCTCCATGCGGTTCATCACCCCGCCGGACTACTCCAAGGGCGTCGCCGTCGAACCGGCACGTGAAGTGGACTCCCGCTTCGCAGAAGCCGTCGGCAAGGCCATGAGCCAGCCGACGGTCGAGACCGCCGAGGGCACCACCTCGCCCCTCGACGCGCATCTCGGAACCGGATGGGCGATCCTCGAACTCGGCACCACAGGTGCCGGGCAGGTTGCGCGCGATCCGTTCTGGAACGGCGTCCCACGGGTGCGTCTTCTCCCACGCGGCCACCAGCGTGGCCCGCAGGAGACAGGGCCCTCCGATCTGACCGACCTCACCGGCGCGTTCGTCGACCCGGCCCGCCCGCTCGGGGTGCCCCATGCCGTCGTCGTTCGCCCGGACCGCTACGTCGCGGCTGTGTTCACCGCTGCCGACGAGGCCCGGGTCGTCGCCGCACTACGGACCTATGTCGACCTCTCGCGCAGCGTCGACCGCTCCCGGAGGAAAGAGAACAGATGAGCACTTCAGGTATCGACCGCTACGACGACCTGTTCTGGCGCGACGAGTACGAGCCGATTACCGAATCCGACGACTTCCTGCAGGAGATCGCCGACAAGGCCGATCTTCCCTCGCTGCTGGTGGCCATCGCCGCGGCCACGGGTGACACCGCTGTCCTCACCGAGGACCTGCGCCCACCTCTGACGCCCGTCGACACGATCGGGCACCCGCACGGGGGGATGTCGGAAGCCCAGCAGCACAAGGCCCGCGAGCTCGCGCTCGCAGGGCTGCGCCGCCTTCGCGACGAACGGATCACCAGCGTCGGCATGCTTTCCGACACCGCGGTCACCGACGTCCTGGGCTACCTCACCGGCGGCAACGCCGACTGGTCCGACTCGCTCAAGCACGAACTCGATCTGGCCGAGGACAAGAGTGCCGCTCCCGACTGGCGCTTCGAGGACGTCGCCGAGGGGCGCCGCTTCGAGGTGCTCATCGTCGGTGCGGGTGTCTCGGGTATCGCCGCCGGGCACCGTTACCGTCAGGCCGGTGTGCCCTTCACGATGATCGACGCCGCCGATCGGCTGGGTGGTACCTGGCAGAAGAACCACTACCCCGGAGTGCGCCTGGACACACCGACTTTCGGGTATTCCTACTCGTTCGCGCAGCGGGTCGACTGGCCCCACCAGTTCGCCGAGGGTGGGGAGATCGACGACTATCTGAACACGGTCGCCGAGCGCGCCGGACTCATCGACCTGATCGAGTTCGGCACCCGACTGGTGAGTTCACGCTGGGACGACGAGGCCGGCGCGTGGATCGTGGTGACCCGGGATGCGCAGGGCGCCGAACGCACCCGCACGTTCCAGGCGATCGTCAGCGCGGTCGGGCAGCTCGACATCCCGAACATCCCCGACTTCCCCGGAGCCGAACGCTTCCGCGGAGTCACCATGCACTCGCAGGAGTGGGACGACTCCTACGACTGGCGTGGCAAGCGGGTCGCGGTCATCGGTACCGGTGCCAGTGCCTATCAGATCGTGCCTGCCATCTACGAAGAGGTGGCTTCGCTCACCGTCTTCCAGCGCAGTGCCCCGTGGATGCTGCCCGCCCCGACCTACCACGACAACCATTCCGAGGCGTTCGCCTGGCTGGTGCGCAAGGTCCCCTACTACGGTCAGTGGTACCGGTTGTGGGTCATCACGCAGGGAATCCCCGGACGATTCCACACCGTCCGCGCCGAAAAGGACTGGCCCGGTGCGCCGTTGAGTGTCTCCGCCACGAACCGGAAGGTGCGCGACGAACTGATCGCGCGGCTGACGGAGCAGTTCGAGGGACGACCGGACCTGTTGGAGATCGCCGTCCCGTCCTACCCGCCCGGTGCGAAGCGGATGCTGCGCGACAACGGCGTGTGGGCGAAAGCGCTGATGGCCGAAAGCACTACGGTGTCGACGCACGCCATCGTGGAGTTGACCGAGACCGGAATCCGTACCGCCGACGGGACGCACCACGAGGTCGACCTCATCGTCTACGCCACCGGATTCAAGCCGTCGGACTACCTCGACGGTGTCGAGGTGATCGGTCGAGGCGGGGTGGAGATCCACGAATTCTGGAAGGGCGACGCCCGCGCGTACAACGGCATCACTGTGCCGGGCTACCCGAACTTCTTCATGCTGTACGGGCCGAACATCGGTGGTGTCGTCGCCGGCAGCCTGCACTTCATGCTCGAGCGCGCCGGGGAGTACTCGCTCGAGGCGATCCGTGAGGTCCTCGACCGGGGCGTCAAGGCTCTCGACGTCACCCCCGAGGCCCTGGATCGCTTCGTGGAGTGGGTCGACCGGGAGAACCGTCTGATGGCGTGGGGTCAGCCCTACGTGCGCAGTTGGTACCAGAACAGCGTCGGCCGGGTCTCACAGGTGTGGCCCTACACCAACGCCGAATACTGGAAGATCACCGAGCACGTGAACCCGGACGACTACGACTTTCTGCCATGACCTCCGTGAGTGCGGATACGGGAGAGTTCGCGGTCGACACCGGTGTCGTCCGTGCCGAAGTCGTCGAAGGGGTCGTCGACGCCCGGGGTGTGCGGTACGGCGCGCGGCTCGATCGAGCCGACCGTGGTTCCGCGCTGGGACCGCCGACCACCGCGCAGTCGCCGCCTACCGCCTTTCCCCAGACCGGCGGGATGCTCGACGGGATCCTCGGGCAGGCACTCGGTGAACTGCCCCAGCACGAGGATTCCTTCTCTCTGAGGATCCAGGCACCTGCCGACTCGGCCGGGCTTCCGGTGCTGTTGTTCGTTCACGGTGGTGGATTCACAACGGGTTCCGGCGAGTCGCGCTGGTACGACGCGCACGACCTAGTCCGCAGCGGACGGATTGTGCTCGTCACGGTCGGCTACAGGATCGGCGCGCTCGGCCACCTCGGTGGCTCGGGCGACGCCGATGCCTCGGCGCAGCCGCTACGGGATCTCGAGGTGGCAGCGCGTTGGGTACGGGACAACATCGCCGCGTTCGGCGGCGATCCGGCCAACATCACCATTGCCGGGGACTCCGCCGGCGCGTGGTACGCGCATGCGCTGAGTGTCCTGCCGCAGACCGGAGGAATGTTCGCCCGCACGCTGTTACTCAGCATGCCGCGCCTGGCCCCGTTGTCCGAGTGCGACCACGAGGCGCGGCGCGCGGCATTCGAGGATGCACTGGCACCGGAACGGTTCGCCACCGCTCCGGTCGAGTCGATCCTGGCCGCGCAGCGCACCACTGCGCTGAACTACCGCGGTGCGGGATTCGCCTTCGCCCCGGCCGCCGGGCCGCGGATGCCCGGATGGTTGGGGGAGCCGAAGCTGAGTGCCGCTCGGCTGCACACCTCGGCGCTACTGGTGGTCACCACCGCCGAGGAGACCGCGGGCTTCCTCAGAACACAACCTGCCGAGTCCTTCTCTCGGGAGAAGCTGGAGGACTTCGTGGCGCGCTCGTTCAGCGCTCCGGAGGCGGTGCTCGACCACACGGCCGAGCGGGAGTCGGGATACGAGCAGATGGTGCTCGCCACGACACTGTGGCAGTTCCGATCGGTGGCGTACGACCTCGCCCGAAGTGCCGCAGTCCCAACGAGCCTGATGCGCCTCGATGTTCGCAGCTCCCTGGAACGGGCGTTGTCGCCGCACTGCTTCACGCTCCCGTTCGTCTTCGGCGACCGCCACGCTTGGCGCGGTGCGCCGATGATGGAAGGTGTCGATCGGGACACGTTCGAGTGTGTGCGGGCGGCGTTCCGGGACGCGATCGTCCCGTTCGTGCGTGACGGTTCCGGGACTGCTCCGGTGTGGCGACCGGAGAGCCCACGACTCCTCGCTGTCGAGGGGGACGGTGCTCGTGTGGTCGCTCCCGGCGACCTCACTGTCACAGCGGTGACCGAAGGTTCGGTCGGCCGCACTGGTAGAAAGCGATAGGGATCACTTTGTGGTCCCGTCGCGGTGAAAGGAGTTGAGATGGCGAGGCGTCGAGTTCATCAGTCGACCCCGGAAAACGAGCGGGCGATCCTCGATGCGGCGTTGTCCCTGGCCGTGACGGCGGGCTACGAGGGCACCACGATGTCCGAGGTGGCCAGGCTTTCCGGGCTGCCGAACGGATCCATTTACTACCATTTCGAGAACAAAGAGAAGTTGTTTGCGGAACTCATCGAGTTCTGTTTCGAAATCTGGAAGAAGGACCATACAGGTCCGACGAACCGGGACCTGCTGCGCCGTAGCATCGCCGGGTCGGCGGGTGGTTCGGCGGATCCGGAGAACAAGGCCGAGGCTTTCTGGATCCTCGCCCTGATGTTCGCGCTGGATCGCCGCCTCGAGGACAATCTGGCGCGCAAGAAGTACCTCGAAGTCCGCAAGGAGATGTTCGAGCACATGGTGCGGCGGGTCGAACCGCTGATCCCGGCGGAGGTACTTGCCGAGGATCCGGAGTTCGGCCGCAAGATGGTCGTGCTCGGCCGTGCTCTGACCGACGGCTTCTATATCGCCGCGTGTGCAGGAGACGACATCGACTTCGCCGAGTTCGCGGACCTGTCGGCGACCGCAGTCGAGGCGCTCATCGCGCGCCGTGCCGAACAACTGAGCAAGGAACGGAATTCATGACGCAGAAGACAGCCGTTGTGGTCGGAGGTGGTTCCGGCATCGGTGCTGCCGTCGCCACGGAGTTGCACGAACACGGATATCGGGTGGCGATCCTGTCGCCGTCCGGACGTGGGCGCAAACTCGCCGAGGAACTCGGCGGCGTGGGGCTGGACGGAACGAACCGCTCCGAGGAAGATCTTCGGGCCGTCGTCGACCTGGCCTTGTCGGAGTTCGGCCGGATCGACACGGTGGTCAACAATTCCGGGCACGGCGCCACCGGTGGTGTGCTCGATCTGACCGACAGCGACTGGCAGGACGGTATGGAGGGCTACCTGCTCAATGTCGTCCGGATGGCGCGTGTGGTGACCCCTCATTTCCTGGAGGCCGGGGGCGGCAGCATCGTGAACATCTCCACCAGTTCGCCGTTCGAACCGAACCCTCGGTACCCGGTTTCTGCGACATTCCGGGCCGGGCTCGCTTCGTTCACCAAGCTCTACTCCGACGAGTACGGCCCCTCGGGTATCCGCATGAACAACGTCCTACCGGGGTGGACCGTCGCCGACCCCTCCGCGGTCGCCCCCGAGTGGACCCAGCGCATCCCGCTGCGCAGGGCCGCCAGCACGCAGGAGATCGCTCGTGCCGTGCGCTTCCTTGCCGGCGAGGAAGCGAGCTACATCACCGGACAGAACGTTCGCGTCGACGGCGGGGTCACCCGCAGCGTCTGAGGTCCGTCCGGGCGGCTGTGTCCGGCGGCTGCTCTCGCGGGCTCAGCCGAGCGACTGCGTGATGATCTTCGTGGTGAGCTCGTAGTGCTCGCGCAGCAGCTTCTCGGCGGTTACTGCGTCCCGAGCAAGTACGGACTCGAGGATCTCCCGGTGCTCTGCTTCGATATCGCGTGATTCTGCAGCCTGTGAGGGTGCCGTCCACTGGCGGTAGAGAACGGTGGCGTCGGCGAGGGTTGCCGCAAGGTCGATGAGTGCCGAGATACGGCAGGGTTCCAGGATCTTTGCATGGAAGTCCTGGTGGGCTTCGAGCCACTCGGGGCTGATGTGGTGAGGGTCGTCGGCCCTGCGGCGAGGTGTCCGCTCCAGCCTGTGGTGGGCGCCGATCAACTCCGATTCCCAGGCCAGGCTCCCGCGCTCGATGGCGAGAGCGACGCCGAACCCCTCGATCCGGCAGCGCAGTTCGGTGAGATCCTGGAGTTCGTCCAGCGTCAACTGGGCGACGAAGAAGCCGCGATTGGGAACGAAGGAGACGAGCTGCTCGCCGGCGAGCCTGGTCAGAGCCTCGCGCATGACGGTAGTACTGGCGCCGTACAGTTTGGAGAGCTCGCCGACCTGCAGCCTCTTTCCGGGTTCCCACCTCCCGCTCAGGAGGTCCGAGCGCAGAGCCTCCCGTGTTTGCGTGCTGAGAGAAGCCCATTTGTCTGTACGCGCCATGAGAACAATATACCGAACCGAGCAGAAAATATTATCACGTGTCTTACTTCTGTCGCCTCGTCAGTGATCGAACCTTCAACGCTGCCTAGCGTGGTGAGAAGCGGCGCAGCCGCAGGCTGTTGCTCACCACGAACACCGAGCTGAACGCCATCGCCGCTCCCGCGATCAGCGGATTGAGCAGCCCGAGCGCGGCCAGCGGCAACGCCGCCACGTTGTAGGCGAACGCCCAGAACAGGTTTCCCTTGATGGTGCCCAGTGTGGCGCGGGCGAGCCGGATCGCGTCGGGCGCCGACGTGAGGTCGCCGCGTACCAACGTCAGATCGGATGCCTCGATCGCGACGTCGGTACCGGTACCCATGGCCAGGCCCAGGTCCGCCTGCGCGAGCGCCGCCGCGTCGTTGACGCCGTCGCCGACCATCGCGACGACCCGGCCCTCCCGCTGCAGCCGCTCGACGACGGCGACCTTGTCGCCCGGCAGAACCTCCGCGATCACGTCGTCGATGCCGACTTGCGCGGCGACCGACTCGGCGGCGCGGTGGTTGTCGCCGGTGAGCAGCACCGGATGCAGACCCAGCGCCCGCAGCTCGGCGATCGCGTCCGCCGAGGTCTCCTTGATCGTGTCGGAGACGACCACGACGGCGCGGATCGTCCCGTCCCACGCGACCCACACCGGGGTGCGTCCCGCGGTCTCGGCCTCGTCGGCGGCCAGGCGCAGCGACTCCGGTGCCGTCAGCGACCATTCGTCGCGCAGCCAGGACAGCCGCCCGGCCAGCACCGCGTGGCCGTCGACGACCCCGGAAACGCCTCGGCCCCCGTGGTTCTCGAAGCTCTCGACGTCGGAGAGGGTCCCGGCGCGTTCCGCGACGGCCCGCGCGATCGGGTGCTCCGACGCGTGCTCGAGCGATCCGGCGAGATGCAGTGTCTCCGTTTCGGATTCGCCGTCGGCCACGTGCACCGAGTCGACGCTCATGCGACCGCTCGTCACGGTCCCGGTCTTGTCGAGCACGACCGTGTCGACGCGGCGCCCAGCTCGGCATCCTCATCAAGGGACCGCAGATCCTCGAATCGACGCGCCGCGTCCGGTGCCGACGAGCAGCGCCGTGGGCGTGGCCAGGCCGAGCGCGCACGGGCACGCGATGATCAGCACGGCGACGGCCGCGGTGAAGGCCGAGGAGACGGGATCGTCGGTGAACAGGAGCCAGCCGACGAGGGTGAGCAGGGACAGTCCGATCACGATCGGGACGAACACCGCCGACACCCGGTCGGCGAGACGCTGCACCTCGGCCTTGCCGTTCTGTGCCTCGGTGACCAGCCGCGCCATCTGCGCGAGCTGGGTGTCCGCGCCGACCCGGGTCGCGCGGACCTCGAGCCGTCCACCGGCGTTGACGGTCGCGCCGACGACGCTGTCGCCGGGACCGACCTCCACCGGGACGGATTCACCCGTGAGCATCGAGGCGTCGACCGCCGAGGTGCCGGAGGTGACGACACCGTCGGTCGCGACCTTTTCGCCGGGCCGCACCACGAACACGTCGCCGACCGCGAGCTGCCCGATCGGGATGCGTGTCTCGGTGCCGTTCCGCAGCACGGCGACGTCCTTGGCGCCCATGTCCAGCAGGGCCCGCAGCGCCGCGCCGGACTGCCTCTTGGCGCGGGCCTCGAAGTACCGGCCGGCGAGGATGAACGTCGTGACCGCCGCCGCGACCTCCAGATAGATGTGCGTGTCGCCGTCGCCGGAGGGGAACAGATCGAACGCCATCCGCATGCCGGGCATGCCGGCGTGGGTGAACAGCAGGGCCCACAGCGACCACAGGTAGGCGGCGATCACACCGACCGAGATGAGGGTGTCCATCGTGGCCGCGCCGTGACGAAGGTTGGTCCATGCGGCGCGATGGAACGGCAGCGCACCCCACACCACGACCGGGGAGGCGAGCGTCAGGGCGATCCACTGCCAGTTGTCGAACTGCAGCGCCGGAATCATCGACAGCAGCACGACCGGGACGGTGAGGGTCGCGGACACGATCAGCCGCTGCCGCCATGCCGCCGCCTCGTCGGGCTCGGCGGTTTCCGGGGCCGGCTCGGTCCCGGCAGGCGTCGGGGGAGGGGACAACGTCGCGCTGTAACCGGTGGCTTCGACGGTCGCGACGAGGTCCTCCGGGGCGACCTCTCCGGTGTAGCTGACCTTCGCGGTTTCGGTCGCGTAGTTGACGGTCGCGGTGACGCCGTCCATCCGGTTGAGCTTCTTCTCGATGCGGGCGGCGCACGAGGCGCACGTCATGCCGCCGATCGAAAGCTCGACCTCGTGCAGGGTGTCGCCGGTGGTCATCGGCTCCTCCTTTTGTGTGGACACTCCTCCTTTATACCCCCTGGGGGTATATCTGTGAAGTGCGTCGACCGGTGCCCGGTGTTCGAGGCCCTCCCGGTAAACTGCTGTTCGTCCGGTGTCCGTCCCCGGGCGCCAGCACTACTACCGAGGAGCAGCACGTGGCTCGTGTCGTCGTCGAAGTCATGCCCAAGGCCGAGATTCTCGACCCCCAGGGCCAGGCCATTGTCGGGGCGCTGTCGCGGCTGGGCTTCCCGGGCGTATCCGATGTCCGCCAGGGGAAGCGCTTCGAGCTCGAGATCGACGGCAGCGTCGACGACGCCGAGCTCGAGAAGATCGCGGAGGGTCTGCTCGCCAACACCGTGATCGAGGACTGGACGGTGCGCCGGATCGACGGTGAAGCATGAGCCGCATCGGAGTCATCACCTTCCCGGGCACGCTCGACGACGTCGACGCGGCCCGCGCGGTCAAGCTCGCCGGCGGTGAGGCCGTGAGCCTGTGGCACGGCGACGCCGACCTCAAGGGTGTCGACGCGGTCATCGTGCCCGGCGGCTTCTCCTACGGCGACTACCTGCGTTGCGGCGCGATCGCGCGCTTCGCGCCCGTGATGGGCAAGGTCGTCGAGGCGGCCAAGGGCGGCATGCCGGTGCTGGGTATCTGCAACGGCTTCCAGGTGCTGTGCGAGGCGGGCCTGCTGCCCGGCGCACTCACCCGCAACGAGGGCCTGCACTTCATCTGCCGCGACCAGTGGCTCAAGGTCGAGTCGAACTCGACCGCATGGACCTCCCGCTACGAGGCCGGGGCCGAGATCCTCGTTCCCCTCAAGTCCGGGGAAGGCCGCTACCAGGCGTCGCAGGAAGTGCTCGACGAACTCGAGGGCGAGGGTCGCGTCGTGTTCCGGTACGCCGGCGACAACCCGAACGGCTCGCAGCGCGGA
Organism: Rhodococcus sp. CX; assembly: GCF_015865005.1. Lineage (NCBI taxonomy): Bacteria > Bacillati > Actinomycetota > Actinomycetes > Mycobacteriales > Nocardiaceae > Rhodococcus > Rhodococcus sp. CX. The sequence continues at coordinate 16,237 of NZ_JADZGH010000178.1, read as the reverse complement.
ATCGCCGGCATCGCGTCGGCGAACGGCCGCGTCGTCGGCCTGATGCCGCACCCCGAGCACGCCACCGAGCCGCTCACCGGCCCCAGCGACGACGGCCTCGGCATGTTCTACAGCGTTCTGGACGCGGTCGTCTCCGCCTGACCGACCCCGGCGCCACGGTGATGGGTGCCTCCCTGTTGCTCGACGACAGGGAGGCACCCATCGCTCGTTCCGGGGCCGAAATGTCTCCGCGGAAATGTTCCTCTCCTGTATCGAATGTCTTATTCTCGCCTGATGGATGTGCAGGCCGTTCACGACAAGCTCGAGATCAAAGAGCTGCTCTACCGCTACGCGCGGTCCGTCGACACCAAGGACTGGAAGGCGCTCGCCTCGGTCTTCACCGACGACGCGCACCTCGACTACAGCTCCGTCGGATATCCGCCGGGCTCACGTGACGAGGTCGTCGCGATCCTGTCCCGCGCGCTCGACGCGGTGCCCATGACGCAGCACTTCATCAGCAACATCCAGATCAGCCTCGACGGCGACCGCGCCGACGTGACCGCGATGTTCTACAACCCCATGCAACTGCCCGGAATGGACGCGCTGTCGTTCTGCGGCGGCAACTACCACCATCGCGTCGTACGCACCGCCGACGGCTGGAAGAGCGAGCACCTGGTCGAGGAGAACCTCTGGTTCGTCAACCCGCCGGCTCGGCAGAACTAGAGATCCCGAGACAAGGACGAGGGGCTCCGTCGCTGTCCCGATCAGCGGCAAAGCCCCTCGTCCCGAGTGTCCGGGAGCCGACCCCCCGATCGGGTCCCGGATCGATACCGGAATCCTCCCCCAAGGCGCGGTATCGATGATCATTCTGCCCGCTTCACCCACCAGTTTCCTGAGTAGGAATACGCATCTTTGTGGTGTTTCCTTGTGGCGGTCCCAGGCGCCACAAAGGCACACGGGAAGCGTTAGCTTCACTGCATGGCACTCAGCATCGGCATGATCACATTCGACAGCACCGATCCCGGACCGCTCGCCACCTGGTGGGCCGAGCAGACGGGCGGGCGCATCGACCAGGACAACGGTGGATTCTTCTACATCGTCGCCCTGCCGGACTCGCCGCAGCGGCTCGGCTTCCAGAAGGTCGCCGACCCCACGCCGGGCAAGAACCGCGTCCACCTCGACCTCGGCACCGAGAACCTCGACGACGAGGTCGCGCGGCTCGTGGCCGCCGGTGCGACCGAGGTGCACCGCGAGGACATGGGCGCGTTCCGCTGGGTGACGCTGACCGACCCGGACGGCAACCACTTCTGCGTCGCCTCCGGTCACTGACTATTTGCCGGTGTTGCGTTGTGGCGGTCCCAGGCGCCACAACGCAACACCGGAAGCGGCAGCTTCACCTGGTGTGGATTCCTCGCGGTGGTGCGAGGATGCAGGAATGTCTTCTCTCACACGCGCCGACGCCCAGGGGCTGTGCAATTTCGTCGACCTGTCACCGTCACCGTTCCACGTGTGCGCGACCGTCGCGGCCATGCTCGCCGACGCCGACTTCGACGAACTGGCCGAGACGCAGCCCTGGCCGACCGAGCCCGGGCGGTACTACGTGATCCGCGGTGGCTCGCTCATCGCGTGGACCACCGAGGGGGAGGGCGCGACGGACGCGTCCGGCACGACCCGGCCGTTCCGGATCGTCGGCGGGCACACCGACAGCCCCAACCTTCGGGTCAAGCAGCATCCGGACCTGGTGTCGGCCGGCTGGCGGACCGTCGGCCTCGAACCGTACGGCGGGGCGTGGCTGAACTCGTGGCTGGACCGCGACCTCGGTGTCTCCGGCCGCCTGACGGTGCGCAACGGCGCGACCGCCTCGGACGTGCTCGTGCACGTCGACGACCCGATCCTGCGGGTTCCGCAGCTCGCGATCCACCTGTCGGAAGACCGCAAGGGCGTGCAGCTCGACCCGCAACGCCACGTGAACGCCGTGTGGGGCGTGGGTACCGAACCGCGGTCGTTCATCGGCTATCTCGCCGACCGGGCCGGGGTGGCCGCGGACGCGGTGCTCGGCTGGGAACTCATGACCCACGACCTGGCGCCGAGTTCGCTGGTCGGGGTGGACGGCGATCTGGTCAGCGCACCGCGCCTGGACAACCAGGGCACCTGCTACGCGGGCGTGCACGCGCTGCTCGCCGCGGCCGAGCACGTCGTCCGGAACCCGGGCCCGTCCCCGATGCTCGTGCTGTTCGACCACGAGGAGGTCGGCAGCATGTCGGACCGCGGGGCGTTCTCCGACCTGTTGAACTCGGTGCTCGAGCGGATCGTGCTCGCGCGCGGCGGAGGTCGCGAGGAGTTCCTGCGCACCCTGGCCGGGTCGATCGTCGCCTCCGGGGACATGGCGCACGCGACGCACCCGAACTATGCGGAGCGGCACGAGCCGTCGCATCGGATCGAGGTGAACGGCGGACCGGTCCTCAAGGTCAACCAGAACCTGCGGTACGCGACGGATGCGGCCGGCGCCGCGGCGTTCGCCCTGGCCTGCGACCAGGCCGGGGTGCCGCTGCAACGCTACGTGCACCGCGCCGACCTGCCGTGCGGTTCGACGATCGGGCCGATCACCGCGTCGCGCACCGGGCTGACCACGGTCGACGTGGGCGCCCCGCAGCTCGCGATGCACTCGGCCCGCGAGCTGATGGGCGCCGCCGATGTCGGCTCCTACGCGGACGCTCTGACCGCCTTCCTGACACCGGCGGCCTGACCGATCCGGTCCGGCCGGATCGGGCTCACGTCCGGCGGTGGTACGCGACCGCGAGTCGTGCGAGTGCCACGGCTCCGACGAGCAGACCGAAATCGCGCAGCGCGATGTCGTAGTAGCCGGAGTAGGTCAGCAGGTTGACGATGATCCCGGCGAGCCATGCGGCGACGACCCAGGCTCCGATCCGGGGTGCGACGGCGACGAGGATGCCGGCCGCGATCTCGATGACACCGACGAGGTACATGGCCTGCTGCGCGGTGCCGGGGAGGATGTCGTCGATCCACGTGGCCAGGTAGCCGGGCCAGTCGGTCAGCAGGTTGGTGAACTTGTCGAGCCCGAACAGGATCGGGGCGACGGTGAAGACCGTGCGCAGTGCCAGAAACGCCTGGTAGCCGGGGTCGTGGAGGTCTGTGCGCGCGGTGATGGCGGTGGGGGATGAGGTGGTGGACATGACGGGTCTCCCTCTGTCCGAGTTCTAAAAACTATCTGCACTGATTTTAGAATCGGCGGCGACATTTGGTCAACGAAAATCGGTTTTACAATCGAGGGATGGATCGCGCGCAGCAATCGGGGATCGCCGCCCTCGCGGCACTCGGCGAACCCGCCCGGAGCCGGCTCTACGACTACGTCGTGAGCCGTCGCGAACCGGTGGGACGCGACGAGGTCGCCGCCGCCCTGGGTATCGCCCGCACGACCGCAGCCTTCCATCTCGACCGGCTCGTCGAAGAGGGGTTGCTCGAGGTCGAGTTCGCCCGCCGGAGCGGGCGCACCGGGCCGGGAGCCGGACGCCCCGCGAAGTTGTATCGCCGGGCCGCCCGGCAGATCGACGTAACCCTGCCCGCGCGGCGCTACGAATTGGCGGGCCGGTTGCTGGCGGATGCGGTCGACGAGTCCGACCGCACCGGCGAATCGCCGCGCGCGATCCTGTCGCGGCGCGCGGCCGAACTCGGCCGGCGGATCGGGGAGGACGCCGCCGGCGAGCGGACGGCCGAGGTCCTCGCGGATCACGGATTCGAACCGCTCGACGACGGGGGCGCCATCCGCCTCGGCAACTGCCCGTTCCATGCGCTGGTCGACGGGCACACCGACCTGGTGTGCGGCATGAACCTCGACCTGCTCACGGCGCTGCTCGAGGGCCTGGGCGACCGCACGCTGCGCGCGTGCCTGGATCCCGCGCCGGGTTTCTGCTGCGTCCGATTGGTGCCGTCCGACCGGATCGACCCCGCCTAAGGCCCACGTGGAGCCGTCCGCGATGCGAGACTGAGTGCACCTTCCCGCCGAGGACGAACGGTGGTGATCGATGATGAGCGGTCCGTCGTTCCCCGACCATCTGCTGACGGTCGACGAGTGGGCGGCCCTGCCCGAGTACGAGCGCTACCGGCTCGAGCTCTCCGAAGGGGTCCTCGTCGTGTCCCCGCACCCCGGGTACCTGCACCAGCACGTCACGTTCGCACTGGTCGACGCGCTCGCCGAGCAACTCCCCGACGAGCTGTGCGTCCTCGGTGACGTCGAGGTGCTGCTCCCCGGCGAGCCGCCGACGGTCCGCTGCCCGGACGTGATCGTCGTCGACCGGGCCCTCGTCGAGGCCGATCCGGACCGTGCGACCGCCGCCGATGTGCGGCTCGTGGTCGAGGTGACGACCGCCGGAAGCGGACGGACCGACCGGGTCACGAAGTTCTCCGAATACGCGGAGAGCGGGATTCCGCAGTACTGGATCGTCGATCTCACCGAACCGGCCGTGCTCGCGGCGTTCACCCTCGAAAACGGGTGGTACCGATTCGACGGCGAACAGGCGGGAACGATGACGCTGCCCGTGGCCGGTCGTGACGTGAGCGTGGACCTGGAAGCGCTCACCCTCATGCGGGCGAACACCCGGGGCGTGTCCGCCGACGCACCGGTGGCACCCGATGACGGTCCCCCCCGATAGACTGGCCGCGGCAGTGCGCGCCCGGCCTGCCGTTTCGATCCCAGAGTGAAGGGACCCGACGCCCAGTGTCACCGCAGGTGGATACCGTCACCCACGCCGCCGAGACTTCCGATCTTGCTCAGCCGTACGCCGAGCTGGGTCTGAAGGACGACGAGTACGCCCGCATCAAGGAGATCCTGGGCCGCCGTCCCACGGACGCCGAACTGGCGATGTACTCCGTGATGTGGTCCGAGCACTGCTCCTACAAGTCGTCGAAGGTCCACCTGCGCTACTTCGGGGAGACCACCACCGACGAGATGCGTTCCTCGATGCTGGCCGGCATCGGCGAGAACGCCGGTGTCGTCGACATCGGCGACGGCTGGGCGGTGACCTTCAAGGTCGAGTCGCACAACCACCCCTCGTACATCGAGCCCTACCAGGGCGCGGCCACCGGTGTCGGCGGCATCGTCCGCGACATCATGGCGATGGGTGCGCGCCCGATCGCGGTCATGGACCAGTTGCGTTTCGGTGCCGCGGACCATCCCGACACCCGCCGCGTCGTCGACGGCGTGGTGCGCGGTGTCGGTGGCTACGGCAACTCCCTCGGCCTTCCGAACGTCGGCGGCGAGACCGTGTTCGACGCCTCCTACCAGGGCAACCCGCTGGTCAACGCGCTGTGCGCGGGCGCGATGCGCGTCGAGGACCTGCACCTGGCGTTCGCGTCCGGCACCGGCAACCGCATCATCCTGTTCGGTGCCCGCACCGGCCTCGACGGCATCGGCGGCGTCTCCGTCCTCGCGTCCGAGACGTTCGACGACAGTGCAGGCGGCCGCCCGAAGAAGCTGCCGAGCGTGCAGGTCGGCGACCCGTTCACCGAGAAGGTGCTCATCGAGTGCTGCCT
>NZ_JADZGH010000178.1:0-10698 GCF_015865005.1 Rhodococcus sp. CX | reverse complement strand
GGACCTCGGCGGCGCCGGCCTGTCCTGCGCGACCTCCGAGCTCGCCGCCGCCGGTGACGGCGGCATGCGCATCCACCTCGACCGGGTCCCGACCCGTGCGAAGGGCATGACCCCCGCCGAGGTGCTGTCCTCCGAGTCGCAGGAACGCATGTGCGCGGTCGTCGCGCCCGAGAACGTCGAGGCGTTCATGGCGGTCTGCAAGAAGTGGGACGTGCTGGCGACCGACATCGGTGAGGTCACCGACGGCGACCGCCTGGTTATCACCTGGCACGGCGAGACCGTCGTGGACGTGCCGCCGCGCACCGTCGCACACGAGGGCCCGGTCTACGAGCGTCCCGTGCAGCGTCCGGACTCGCAGGACGCGCTGATCGCCGACACCACCGCCGGCCTGAAGCGCCCGGAGACGGCCGACGAACTGAAGGCCACGCTGCTGAAGATGCTCGCGTCGCCGGCGCTGTGCAGCCGCAAGTGGATCACCGAGCAGTACGACCGCTACGTGCGCGGCAACACCGTGCTGGCGGAGAACGCCGACGCCGGTGTGGTCCGCATCGACGAGGAGACCGGCCGCGGTATCGCCCTGGCGACCGACGCGTCGGGCCGCTACACCCAGCTCGACCCGTACGCGGGCGCGCAGCTCGCGCTCGCCGAGGCGTACCGCAACGTCGCCACCACGGGCGCGACCCCCAAGGCCGTGTCCAACTGCCTCAACTTCGGTTCGCCGGAGGATCCGGCCGTGATGTGGCAGTTCCAGCAGGCGGTGCGCGGCCTCGCCGACGGATGCGCCCAGCTCGGCATCCCGGTGACCGGCGGCAACGTCAGCTTCTACAACCAGACCGGCTCGACCGCGATCCTGCCGACCCCGGTCGTCGCGGTGCTCGGCGTCATCGACGACGTGCATCGTCGTATCCCGACCGGCCTGGGCCTCGAGCCCGGCGAGACGCTCATCCTGCTCGGCGAGACCCGCGACGAGTTCGACGGATCGATCTGGGCGCAGGTCGAGCACAACCACCTCGGTGGTGTGCCCCCGAAGGTGGACCTCGAGCGCGAGCGGCTCATCGCGGAGATCCTCGTCGCCGGTTCGCGCGACGGCCTGATCTCGGCGGCCCACGACCTGTCCGAGGGCGGCCTCGCCCAGGCGGTCGTCGAAGCGGCGCTCGCCGGTGAGACCGGTTGCCGGATCCTGCTTCCCGAGGACGCGGACCCGTTCGTCACGCTGTTCTCCGAATCCGCTGGCCGGGTGCTGGTCGCGGTGCCGCGCACCGAGGAGTCCCGCTTCACGGGGATGTGCTCGGCGCGCGACCTGCCGTGGGTGCGGATCGGTGTCGTCGACGAGGGTTCGGATTCCGTGGAGGTGCAGGGTCGGTTCGCGGTGACCCTGGCCGAGCTGCGAGAGGTCTACGAGGGCACTCTTCCCGCTTTGTTCGGGTAGCCATGGCCAGTACCCAGGTCGATCGGTTGGCGTTGATCGAGGCTCGCCAGGGCCGGGTCATCGCCGCGGTCACCGATTTCGGTGACCGTCACCCCCTCACCGCGCGGGTGTGGGGGTGGCTGAGCCTGGATTTCACCGGTATCGCCTTCGCGGCGTTGTTCTTCTGCTGGTCGCTGTCGCCGTCGCTGCTGCCGCGCGACTGGTTGTTCCAGGGTCTCATCGGCGGTATCAATGCGGCGATCGGCTACGGCGTCGGATGTGCGGTGGGCTGGGCCGTCTACCGGTTCGTGTTGTCGTGGGCGCGTTGGTGGCCGCCGCCGATCCCCGTGCTGCGGGCGATCAAGGTCGCGGTGCCGGTCGCCGCGATCGTCGCGTCTCTGATGGCGTTGGTGTTCTCGGCGGTCCAGCAGCGTCAGCTCGCGGCGCTGATGGGCGCGGAGGGCACGACGACCAGCGGCTACCTGCGCACCCTGGCGCTGGCGCTCGCGGTCTCCGGCCTGCTCGTGGCCCTCTGGCGCGGTCTGCGCGACATCGGCAGATGGATTGCGTGGCAACTGATCCGGCGTCACCTTCCGGCCGGTCTCGCGCGCACCCTCGGCGTGCTCGTGGTCGTGCTGGTGACGGCCATGCTCATCGACGGCGTCCTGATCCGGGGGACGTACGCGATCGTCAACTCCGCGTTCAGCATCCAGGACGCCGAGACCCGGCCCGGTGCCGTCCAGCCGATGAACCCGGAGAAGTCCGGCAGTCCCGAATCGCTGGCCCCGTGGGACACCCTCGGTTTCGAGGGGCGCAACTTCGTCTCCCGCGGACTCCACGCCGGCGAACTCGAAGCCGTCAACGGCACCCCCGCGAAGGAACCCATCCGCGTGTACGTCGGGCTCGGCACCGCCGACACCGTCGAGAAACGCGCGGACCTGGTGATCGACGAACTCGAACGCACCGGAGCCTTCGACCGCAAGGTGCTGGTGATCATCCCGACGACCGGTACGGGCTGGGTGAACCCCACCGCCGCGCAGGCCATGGAATTGGTCCACAACGGCGATCTCGCGATGGTCGCGTGGCAGTACTCGTTCCTGCCCAGCTGGATCTCGTTCCTCGCCGACCGGGACAAGGCCGCCGAAGCCGGCCGGATCCTCGTCGACCGTGTCCACGAACGCTGGCTCGCCCAGCCGCCCGACCGGCGACCCGAGCTGTACGTCTACGGGGAGAGCCTCGGAACCCAGTCGGGGGAGGGGGCTTTCGACACCCTCGCCGACATCCGCGAGACCGTGGACGGGGTGCTGTGGGTGGGGCCGCCCAACGCCAACCGGCTGTGGCATCAGCTCGTCGATCGCCGCGACCCCGGCACGCCCGAGGTGCAGCCGGTGTACGCCGACGGCATGGTCGTGCGGTTCACCGACGACGCGGAAGACCTCGACAACCCGCCCAGCCCGTGGTTGAACCCGCGCGTGCTGTACATCCAGCACGCGTCCGACCCGGTGGTGTGGTGGTCGACCGACCTGCTGTTCACACGGCCCGACTGGCTGTCCGAACCCCCCGGGCCGGACCGGCTGCCGCAGATGCGCTGGTTCCCGATCGTCACGTTCTGGCAGGTTTCGGCGGATCTGACGAACGCGGCCGGCGTACCCGACGGACACGGCCACAACTACGGCACCGAGGTGCTCGACGGATGGGTCGCGGTGACCCAGCCGGAGGGCTGGACCTCCACCGACACCGAACGGGTGCGGTTCGCGCTCGAGGCGCTCGCCGGCACCCAGGGGCCGGAGAAGTGACCCGCTTCGGCCTCGTGGGACCGGCTGTCGCGGCGGGAGCGGTCGTGTGGAGCGCGACCCTGCCGTCGGCACCGCTCGGCGCGCACGGGCGCACGTGGGCGTCGGCAGGGGTGGGCGTGTGCGCGGTGGTCGCCGCCCGCGCGTCGGGCATGAACCGCACCGAGCTGGGGCTCGACCCCGCCCGCGTCCCGTCCGGATTGCGCTGGGGCGGTGCGGTCGCGGCGGCGGTCCTCGGTGGCTACGTGCTCGCCCTGACCGTACCCGTGGTACGCGACCGGATCGCGGACTCGGCCGGAGCCGGCCGCGACGACTTCTGGACCTGGATCACGTTGCACATCCCGGTGGGGACCGTGCTCGCGGAGGAACTGCTGTTCCGCGGGGTCCTGACACCGCTGGTGAGCCCCGCGGTGCACGCCACCGCGTTCGGGTTGTGGCACGTGCGGCCGGCGATGATCGCGGGGGACAGCGTCGTCGGGACGGTCGCGGTGACCGGCCTGGCCGCGCTCGGTTTCGACTGGTTGCGCCGGCGCAGCGGCAGCGTCCTCGCGCCCGCCCTCGCGCACCTGGCGATCAACACCGGGGGAGCGGCCGCGGCACGTCTGATGGGGACCCGGCGCCGCCTGCGCGTGTCCTAGGCTGCCTACCCGTGGCACCCCGCAAACCCGTCGACCCCGCCGAACTCAGAGACGCCCTGCTCCGGGTCGCGCCGTGGCTGCGCGGCGAAAGCGACGACCGGCCGGCGCGGGCGGATCTCGCCGCGGCGGTCCGGCTCAGCGCTCGCACCCTCGAGCAGGTGGCGCCGGGAGCCAGCGTGGAGGTGCGGGTACCGCCGTTCGTGGCGGTGCAGTGCATCGAGGGGCTGCGGCACACCCGCGGCACACCGCCGAACGTCGTCGAAACCGAGCCCCGCACCTGGCTGCTGCTCGCGACCGGCCTCCTCGGATACGACGACGCGGTCGCGTCCGGGAAGCTCGATGCGTCCGGGAGCCGGGCCGCGGAGATCGCCCACTGGCTGCCGCTGATGCGGGTCGTGTGACGAGTCCCGGATAGGGCTTACCGGAACCTGCTCGTAGAATGGGTATGCCCCGCCCTTGTCCAGCCCCAGGGAGCACCCCGGTGACCAGTGCCGATCTGTCGGTCCACACTCGCAATCTTCTCGCCTCCGATGAACCCGAAAACGAGCCTCGCGAGGAGTGCGGCGTCTTCGGAGTCTGGGCTCCCGGCGAGGACGTGGCGAAGCTCACGTACTACGGCCTCTACGCGCTGCAGCACCGCGGACAGGAAGCGGCCGGCATCGCCGTCGCGGACGGCTCGCAGGTGCTCGTCTTCAAGGATCTCGGCCTGGTGAGCCAGGTGTTCGACGAGCAGACGCTCGCCGCGATGCCCGGCCACATCGCCGTCGGCCACTGCCGCTACTCGACGACCGGTTCGACGACCTGGGAGAACGCACAGCCGATCTTCCGGACGACCGCCGCCGGCACCGGTGTCGCGCTCGGCCACAACGGCAACCTCGTCAACACCGCGGAACTCGCCCAGCGAGCCCGTGAACTGGGCATCATCGACCCCGCCCGGCCCGGTGCCGCGACCTCGGACTCCGACATCGTCGGTGCGCTCCTCGCCCATACCGTCGCCGAAGGCACCCTCGAGCAGGCCGCGATGAAGCTCTTCCCGAAGCTGCGCGGCGCGTTCTGCCTGACCTTCATGGACGAGCACACCCTGTACGCGGCGCGCGACCCGTGGGGCATCCGCCCGCTGTGTCTGGGCCGCCTCGACCGCGGCTGGGTCGTCGCGAGCGAGACCGCGGCCCTCGACATCGTCGGCGCATCCTTCGTCCGCGACATCGAGCCCGGTGAGCTGCTCGCGATCGACGCCGACGGCGTGCGGTCGTCGCGGTTCGCGAACCCCGAGCCCAAGGGCTGCGTCTTCGAGTACGTCTACCTCGCCCGTCCCGACTCCACGATCGCCGGCCGGTCGGTGCACGCGACGCGTGTCGAGATCGGCCGTCGTCTCGCGAAGGAACACCCGGTCGACGCGGATCTGGTGATCCCGGTGCCCGAGTCCGGGACACCCGCCGCGGTCGGTTACGCGCAGGGTTCGGGCGTGCCCTACGGGCAGGGCCTGATGAAGAACGCCTACGTGGGCCGCACCTTCATCCAGCCCAGCCAGACGATCCGTCAGCTCGGTATCCGGCTCAAGCTCAACCCGTTGCGCGAGGTGATCCGCGGCAAGCGGCTCGTCGTCGTCGACGACTCGATCGTGCGCGGCAACACCCAGCGCGCCCTGATCCGGATGCTGCGCGAGGCAGGGGCTCTGGAGATCCACGTGCGGATCGCGTCCCCGCCGGTCAAGTGGCCCTGCTTCTACGGCATCGACTTCGCCTCCCCGGCGGAGCTGATCGCCAACGGCAGCGGCACCCGCGACGACGCCGCACACGTCTCCGAACACGACTTCGACGAGATGGTCGAGATGGTGCGCCGCTCGATCGGCGCCGACTCGCTCGGCTACATCTCCATCGACGGCATGATCGGCGCGACCGAGCAGCCCGCCTCACGGTTGTGCGCGGCCTGCTTCGACGGTCGCTACCCGATCGCGCTGCCGAAGGAGCACGCCGTCGGCAAGGACGTCCTCGAGGGCGTCGTCGACGTCGAATCGGACACCCCTACGGTCCTCGACAACGACAACGCGGACGCGTTGAGCCGTCCCTGAGGTCCGGACTTTTCTCTCCTCGCGCACCGACGGTCCCGGCCGGTCCGGTACCGTAGGTGCGCGGCCGGCTGCTTTCGGCGTGCACACGCGCGTCCGAACGACGGTGCCGGCACACCTGTTCACCACAACTCGAGGCTGGAGCCGACAACCCATGACCGAGGACACAACCCCCGGAGCTTCCTACGCAGCGGCGGGCGTGGACATCGAGGCAGGCGACCGAGCCGTCGAACTGTTCGCGCCGCTCGCGAAGAAGGCGACCCGACCGGAGGTGCTCGGCGGCCTCGGTGGATTCGCGGGCCTGTTCGCGCTCAAGGGTGACTACAAGGAGCCCCTGCTGGCGTCGTCCACCGACGGGGTCGGCACGAAGCTCGCGGTCGCGCAGGCGCTCGACAAGCACGACACCGTCGGTCTCGACCTCGTCGCGATGGTCGTCGACGACCTGGTCGTGTGCGGCGCGGAGCCGCTGTTCCTCCAGGACTACATCGCCGTCGGCCGGGTCGTTCCCGAGCGGGTCGCGGAGATCGTCGGCGGTATCGCCGAGGGCTGCATCCAGGCCGGTTGCGCGCTGCTCGGTGGCGAGACGGCCGAGCATCCCGGTGTGATGGCGGACGGCGACTACGACCTGTCCGCGACCGGTGTCGGTGTCGTCGAGGCCGACAAGCTGCTCGGCCCCGACCGGGTCCGTCCGGGCGACGTGGTCATCGCCATGGGCTCCTCGGGTCTGCATTCGAACGGCTACTCGCTCGCCCGCAAGGTGCTGCTCGAGATCGGCAAGATGAGCCTGACGGCGCACGTCGACGAGTTCAGCCGCACGCTCGGCGAGGAACTGCTCGAGCCGACCCGCATCTACGCCAAGGACTGCCTGGCGCTCGCCGCCGAGACCGAGGTCCGCACGTTCTGCCACGTCACCGGTGGTGGCCTCGCCGCGAACCTCGCGCGCGTCATGCCGAAGGGCCTCGTCGCCGAGCTGGACCGCACGACGTGGAGCCCGGCGCCGGTGTTCGGGATGATCGCCCAGCGCGGTCGCGTCGAGCGCGCCGAGATGGAGAAGACGTTCAACATGGGCGTCGGCATGGTCGCGATCGTCGCGCCGGAGGACGTCGACCGCGCGCTGGCCGTGCTCACCGCCCGGCACATCGACTGCTGGACCCTCGGTACCGTCCGCAAGGCGCAGGACCAGGACGACGTGCGGGCCGTGCTGCTCGGCGACCACCCGCGGTTCTAGCCGGATCGGCTTCCAAAGCAAAGCACTGCGCCCGGGCCACCTGGATGGCCCGGGCGCAGTGCTTTGTGCTCAGGTGCGTGGCTGAGATCCCGGTACCGGGGAGCATCCGCGCCGACGGGTGCGGAACCCGGACGACGCACCGTGCGCGGGTGCGTCGTGCGCCAGTAAGGGGAGCCGGTGTTGCCGGCTCCCCGATCCGTGCGTGGGATTACTCTGGGTCAGCGACGCCAGTCGTCGTCCGAGTCGTCGTCCCAACCGGAGCGTTGTTCAGCGAAGACTTCGTCCCGGTGCGAGATGGGTTCACCACCAGACAACTCTCGCTGGAGGCTCTCGAAGTCGGTGGACGGCGAGCTGTACTTGAGTTGCCGTGCAACCTTGGTCTGCTTTGCCTTAGCCCGGCCGCGGCCCATGGCTAACCCCCTCGCGCTTTGACGGGGCGGCCTGGGGAATTTGGCGGCCCCGGTGATGTGAGTATTTTCCTGCGCTCCACTCTAGCGTGGAAAAGTTCGTTCCGCCTCCACACACCCCTCCAGGGCCGTGTCCGATGCGTCTCACCTGGGCACGACCTGCGGCGACAGCGCGGTTCGTCGGGGGTTCGTCTGGCGATCGGAGGTCAGAACACCCCCGGAATCGCGCGAACGGTGCCCACACGCTTGCCTCCACCGAGCACCGGCTGCGAGGCGAGCGTCGCGAGTTCCTCCGACAAGTCGACACCGAGACGGTGCAGCAGCGCCGCGGTCAACGGCAGCCGGGCGCGTTCGTGACCGTCGTCGATCTTGAACGCGAACGCGGTGCCGTCCGGCAGCGCGCCGGCGTGGATACCGTCGGCCCCTGCCTTGCACATCAGGCCCGGCACCGCGGTCATCAGGCGGACGTCGTCCTTGCCGGTTCCGGAGATCAGGAACGGGTGGGCGCGCAGCGCGTCGGCGACCGCCCGCTCGGGAGTGTCCGGGGCCGCGGTGACGAGCCGCGAGTACGCGCTCGCGAGGTTGAACAACGGCAGGGGAACGATGGGCAGGCCGCAGCCGTCGATGCCGAGTTCGGCGTCCTCGAAGTCGCCGGCCAGGTCCAGGACGGTGTCGACGACGGCCTGCTGCAGCGGATGGGCCGGGTCGAGGTAGGTGCGCGGATCCCAGTCGCTCGCGGCGCACGCGGCGAGCATCGCGGCGTGCTTGCCGGAGCAGTTCATGTACACCGTCCGCGGCGGCCGCCCGGACGCGAGGACCTCGGCGCGGGCCAGTTCGTTGCCCGGCAGGTCCGCCGGGCACTGCAGGTCGGTCTCGTCGAAGCCGTACTCGTCGAGCAGGTCCTCGACGAGCTCGACGTGCTCGGACTCGCCTTCGTGCGACGCGGTCGCGATGGCCAGCTCGGCCGTGGTGCGCGGGACGAAACCGTTTCGCAGCAGTGCCGTGGCCTGCAGCGGCTTGTTCGACGACCGCGGATAAATCGGCGTGTGCACCTCGCCCAGCGAGATCAGCACCTCGCCGCGCGGGTCCAGGACGATCAGGGACCCGCGGTGCACGCACTCGCGGAACCCGGACCGCACGACCTCCACCAGTTCGACGCTCACATCGCCCCCTGCACCTGTCGTACGGCGAGCCGCCGGCGGACCTTCTCGACGAGGGTCGGCGACAGATCCTGCTGCTGTTCGAGCAGCACCGCGAGCCGATCCGGGTCGCGTCCGGTGAACATATCCCGGACGGTGACGCCGTGTGCGGGAACGGACAGCACCTCGATCGGGTCGCCCGCAGCGACCGGGCCCTCGGCGACGACCTTCAGGTAGGCGCCGGTGTCGCCGCGCTCGGTGAAGCGTTTGACCCAGCGCGGTTCGGCCGCCCACCTTCCGAAGGTTCCGCAGGGGGTGCGCGGCTCGGTCACCTCGAGCACCAGACCACCGGTGCCGACCGCCCACCGTTCGCCGATCACCGCGTCGGTCGTCGGGATGCCGCTCAGCCGCAGGTTCTCACCGAACCAGCCCGCGGGCAGGTCCCGGCCGAGTTCGGACACCCAGCGCTGCGCCTCGTCCTCGCCGTAGACGTACACGGCCTTGTAACGGCCGCCGTGGTGCTCGGTGTCGCACTGACGGTCGCCGGTGAGGCCGTGCGGGCCGACGTGCACCGGATCGGACACAGGACGCTTGTCGATGGCCGTGACGGGAACCCGGCGGCTACCGCTGTCCCGGATCGCATGCACCACACACACCGCGTCCACCCGGCCGAGCCGGATGTCTGCGGCGGTCACCGGCCGCGCAGCCGTTCGACGGCCAGGCGGCCCGCCTGGACACCGGTGTCGTCCGGAACGGAGTCCGCGTCGATCGCCGCGGCGCAGGGTCCGGCGACCAACGCGGTTCCGGCGGGAACGGTGCGCTTGATCAATGCGAGCGCGATCGGGCCGAGTTCGTGGTGGTCGACGACGGTGCCCAGACGGCCCACGGTCCGGCCGTCGGCGGTCACCGGATCGCCGGGCTCGGGCCGTCCGTCGGCGGAACCGTCGAGGTGCAGCAGCACCAGGTGCCGAGGCGGCTTGCCGAGATTCTCGACCCGCGCCACCGTCTCCTGGCCCCGATAGCACCCCTTGTCGAGATGCACGGCACCGAAGCGGTCGGGCCCGCCGATCCAGCGGGCCTCGTGCGGGATGGTGCGCTCGTCGGTGTCGAGTCCGATGCGCGGGCGCACGGCCTCGACGCGCAGCGCCTCGAACGCCCACGTGCCGGCGGCGCGGGCGCCGGCTGCGGTGAGCGCCCCGAACACCTCGGTGAGCTTCTCCCGGGGCACCAGCAGGTCGTACGAATGGCCGGTCGGCCACGGCATGCGCCGCACGAACCCGCCGCCGCGCAGCGCGACCGCGTCGTACGGCCGGGCCGGCAGCGCCTCGAGACCCAGCGCGGCGAGGATGCGCGGGTCGCCGGACTCCGGTCCGAGCAGGCTCAGCACCGCCAGCTCGTTCCCGTCGCGGGGTTCGGCCTTGGCCCAGAAGACCATCTTGGTGAGGAACGCCAGCAGATCGGGTCCGCGCCCGGGTTCGGTGTCGATCCACGTGACACCGTCCAGATCGGTCTGCACGAAGTGGTGTTCGATGCGCCCGTTGGCGTCCAGGCTCAGGTTCTCGGCGGAGGTGCCGTCGGGCAGCGCTGCGACGTGCTGGCTCGAGATCGTGTGCAGCCACGAGAGCCGTTCCTCGCCGGAGATCGCGATGACGAACCGCGTCGACCGGTCGATCACCGCCGCTCCGAGCGTCGCGGCGCGCTGTTCACCGAGGGGATCGCCGTGGTGCCAGGGAAGTCCGGCATCGGGTGTGCCTGCGGGGGCGGCGACGGCGTCGGGGAGCGCGAGCAGTGGGCTTTCGGTCACGATCGGAAACTCGGCCACGACACCAGTCTATGGGGAACAAGGTCGTGGACCGCCAATGGATAGGGTGGGCGCCATGGCTGATCGGGTGCTGGTGACGCTGGACGGCGAGGTGCGGGACGCGGATGCGCCGCTGCTCCATGCCGACGATTTCGGTGTGCTGCGGGGGGACGGCGTCTTCGAGACATTGCTGGTGCGGGAGGGGCGGGCACGGAC
>NZ_JADZGH010000177.1:0-1196 GCF_015865005.1 Rhodococcus sp. CX | reverse complement strand
CGGCGGCGAGCAGCACCGCCGCCCCGATCGGCGCATCGGCCCCGGCCCGGTCCGGGCCGAGCCACTCGTACAGGTCCGCGCTGCGGCCGAGCATGCCGTCACCGGCCGCGACGGTCGCGGCGATCCGGACGGCAGTGGCCAGATCTGCCGGGGAGAGGGAGTCGGCGCGTTCCAGAATCTCGTCGGTCAGGGCGGCGGCGGTTGACCGGTCGCCGGTCGCAGCGGCGACTTCGGCGCGCCGCAGTGCCAGGTCCGCCGCGTCGGCACCGGCGCGCACCGCCGCGGCGTACAGGTCGGATGCCTCCGCCGGATTCGACGAGTCGGCTTGGGCTGCAAGGTAATCGGCGAGCCGAGGGTCGGTAAGTCCGGCTGCTGCGAGACGCGACGCGACCGGGACGGTCAGCAGGTCGCGGTCGACGCGGCACGACAGCAGTCCCTGGGCGACGGTCCGGAATCCGTGCGGGCCCAGCGACGCGGCGGGAACACCTGAGGCGGCCGGGACCAGTTCGTCGCCACCGGTCGTGAGGAGGCCGCTCGCGTGTGCGGCGTCGGCCAGGTCGTGGGCGAGATCGGCATCTATGCCGAGCGCGGCGGTGAGTTCGGCAGGATCGGGGGCTCCGCCCAACTCGACCAGCGCCAGCGCTCCGGCGAGACCGGGATTGCCGGCGAGCCGGGTGCGCACCCGGTCCACGGCAGCGGATCGCGGATCCGCGCCCTCCCGCACTGCGGCGAACGCTGCGTCCGCGAGGTCGCGCGCGCCGCCGGTGAAGGACAGGACCGCGCGTACGAGCGTCGGATCGGAGATCCCGAAGGCCGTTGCCCGGTGCAATGCTTCCTCAATGGTGAGCGGCCGCAGCGCAACGGTGCACGCGTGCGCGGCACCCGTGCTCATCAGCTGCAGCATCTCCGCGCGGTGGGGCCGCGGCTCCGTGGCGACGACGATGCCGTGATCCCCGTGGATCATCCGATCGGCCAGGTTCCGGATCTCGTCTGCGGGCAGGCGATGCGCGTCGTCGACGACCACGATGTGCGGAAGCGTTTGCCGGATCTCGTTGAGCAGCTTCGTTTTCCCGGTGTGGGCGCCGCCGACGACCAGTAGTCGCGGCGGATCGGCGGTCAGCGCGTGCGCGACCACGCGGGGGAGTGCGGGCGAACTCATCCGCGCTGTCAGTTTCCGCCGCCGAGCAGGCCGCCGA
>NZ_JADZGH010000014.1:0-13262 GCF_015865005.1 Rhodococcus sp. CX | reverse complement strand
CCGCTCCCCGCGTAGCAGACCAGCGAAGGAGAACGATGTCCACCGACGCCACCGGCGACGCCCTGGACTTCTGGCGCGTCGAGCGGATCGACCGCTTCGAACTGCTGCGGCTGCGTGCCGAGATGCTCGCCCCGGGCGGGGCGTGGCTCGAATGGCGTCTCGAACCGCTGGGCCCGGACCGGACACGCCTGCATCAGCGGGCGATCTTCTTCCCCAAAGGTCTTGCCGGCAGGCTGTATTGGTACTCGCTGCTGCCGTTCCACGGGATCATCTTCAAGGGCATGCTCGAGAACATCGCGGGGGCCGCGCGCCGGGAGGTGGGCGTGGACGGATGAGACCGACCGCCGCGGCGTCCTCACATCGTCGGATCTCGAAGGCGCAGCCCCGCAAAGAAGGTGGCCAGTTCATCGGGCGCAGCCAGAGGCAGCACGTGCGCAACGTACTGGTCGGGTCGCACGACGACGACGACACCACCGCGGTCGATCGCGCGGGACTCGAAGACATCGTCGTCGGGGATCGCGGCGTAGACATGTTCGTAGTCGACCAGGTCGAACGGCCCGACTCTCGGCTTGAAGATGTCCGGCACGCGGCCGAGCTCGATCGCGTGGTGGTCCTGCTGGTAGACGACCTTCAGATCGAACCAGTCGTTGGGTCGGACGCCGTCGGGGAGCTCCGCGAACGGCGAGTGCTCGGACGTGGTGAGCCACCGTGCCGCGCTCTCGAGAGCGGAATCATGGCCGGAGGCTGACTCATCCGCGAAAAGGTAGATCCTCCAGCGTCCGTCGGCTCTGGCGTGATGACCGAGGTGGACCGGGTTGGTGTCGGCCACCCGTGAGACCCTGGCCGACGCGAAACGCTGCCCGATCGGGAATCCCTTCGCAAGGTCCTGGTACGTCGCCTGGCCGACGATCATCGATGGCGGGTACTCGGTACGGAATCCGGTGCGGAACTCCTCCGTGCTCCGGAAGAACGTCGGCACCTCCGCGACGTCGTCGAGCTCGTCGGCGCGTTTGGCGATCATTGCCGCCCACGCCTTGTCGAAGTCGATCAGGTTTTTCGCGATGGCCTTGCGCTCGGCATCGTAGGTGGAGAGCAGCGACTCGGGGGCACGCCCGTCCAGGACGTGGCCGAGCTTCCACCCCAGGTTGAAGCCGTCCTGGAGCGAGACGTTCATGCCTTGTCCGCCCTTGGCGCTGTGCGTATGGCAGGCGTCGCCCAGGATGAACACCCGTGGCGGGCGTGGGTCGCCGGTGTGGTCGCGCAGTGTGTCGTCGAACTGCTCGGCCAGCCGGTGGCCGACTTCGTACACGCTGAACCAGGCGACCTGCTTCACGTTGATCGAGTACGGGTGCAGGATCTTGTTGGCCTTCGCGATGACGGTCTCGACGGGCGTGGCCCGGACGCCGCTCGCCTGGTCGGGGACTTCACCCAGGTCGACGTACAAGCGAAACAGGAATCCCCCCTCTCGGGGAATCACCATCATGTTGCCGTCGGTACTCGACTGGATGGTCGACAGCAGTCGAATGTCGGGGAAGTCGGTGTCGGCCAGGGCGTCGATCACACCCCAGGCATGGTTGGCGCTGTGGCCCTCGAATCGGCAACCGATCGACCGGCGTACCCGACTGTGGGCACCATCGGCCCCTACGAGGTACCTCGTACGGACCTCGAACGTCTCTCCTGCACGCTCCCCGGCGGTATGGGCAAGGGTTACGTATACCGGATACTCCGAGCCCGAGTCGGTTTCGTGGCTTCTGTACTCCAGTCCGAAGTCCGGCTTCATGCGGCTGGGCGAGTTGGCCATGAACTCGGCGAAGTAATCCAGTACGCGTGCCTGGTTGACGAGGATGTGCGGAAATTCGCTGAGCCCCTTCGGGTCGTCGAGTGACCGGCCGGCCCGGGCGATCTTTGTGGGATCGGCCGGGTCCGGCTGCCAGAAGGCGAATTCCGTCACGTGGTGCGCCTCGGCTGCCAGGCGTTCGGCGAATCCGAACGCCTGGAAGGTCTCCAAACTCCGGGCTTGGAGACCGTCTGCGTGTCCGACTTCCAGACGGCCGGCGCGGCGTTCGACGACCCGGGTCGTGATGTTGGGGAATTGCGAGAGTTGAGCTGCGGTGATCATGCCGGCGGGACCGGTGCCGACGATGAGCACGTCGACCGTGTCGGGTAGGCCACTCGGCCGGGTCGGCCCGACACCGGCGGCGGGCTGTACGCGGGGGTCGCCTGAGACGTAGCCGTGGTGATGGAACTGCATGGCGACGTCACACCTGCCCGGCAGACGACGCGATCGCTTGCGCGCGCCAGACGTTCCACGCGCGGGTTGCCTGCCCGCCGACGGTCGCGTTCGCGGCCGCTGCCTCACCGGCGGTCAAGTAGCGCGGTTCACCGAGGGCGAGGGCTGAAGCCTGCGCGTGGGCGTTGACCTCGGTGTAGACCGCCCGGTAGACGGCCTCGGGCACCGAAGCGCCGACTGCGACCGAGCCGTGTCCGCGCATCAGTGCCACCGAGGAGTCACCGAGGGTCTCGGCGAGCGCGGCGCCCAGCTGCGAGGAGGTGATGAGGAGGTCGGTGGCGTCACCGGCGACGTCGGCGATCTCGAAGACGGGTGTCTGCTGCGGGTCCAGGAAGCCGGCCATGTGAATGACCGGCCGCAATGGCACCGAGACGGTGCTGAACGGGACGACGGCGGGCGAGTGGCTGTGTACGACCGCCATCACATCGGGCCGACGGCGGTAGATCTCGGCGTGGATGAACCGCTCCAGATAGGGGCTCCGAGGGTCGTCTGTGTCACCGTCCAGATCGTGCTCGAGCAGGTCGGACTCCGTCACCGATCCCGGCGCGAGGTTGCGTGAGAGCCAGAACGTGTCGGCGCCCGGTGCGGTCCTCATGCTGACGTGGCCGAACGAGTCGAGGACGCCCTGGCGGACGAGGATGTGGTTGGCGGCGACCAGGTCGCTCACCGACGTGCCTTCGAGGGTGGTCATGCTGTCGATTCCTTCGCGTGGGTATGGCTGAGCTGGGCGGTCACGAGCTGAGGAAGACGACGCCGGCGCGCTGAGCCATGATCGGCTGGACCTGATCGCGCACCCACTGTCGGTGGGCCGGGTGGTCCCGGAACTCCAGGTAGCCTGCCTCGTCGTCGAACTCGATGAGGGAAGCGAATTCGAAGTTGTCCGGCCGGATTCGCAGATCTCTGCCCATCTTCATCGACCGGATCGTGGCGATCCGGTCCCGCAGGCCGAGCAGGCCGTGAGCCATCCGCTGTATCTGTTCGTCGGTGGTGCCCTCGTGAAAGCGGAGCTCGATTACGTGGTGCAGCATCGTCAATGCCCCCTGCGCGGGATGCTGACCGTCTTGGATCGGGTGAAGCTGATGATCTCCTCGAGGCTCTCCTCTTTGCCGAGGCCCGAAGCCTTGACACCGCCGAAGGGGAGGCCCGGGAAGTGGCGCGACGAGTCGTTGATCCAGACATAGCCGGCTTGGAGATCGTCGACGAACCTGTGTGCACGGTCGACGTCCTGCGTCCACACGCTGGCGGTCAGTCCGTACGGGACACCGTTGGCGATGCGGACCGCCTCGTCATCGTCGTCGAAGGTGAGCACCGACAGGACCGGCCCGAAGATCTCCTCCTGCGCGATCGTCATGTCGGGGGTGACTTTGTCGAACACAGTCGGGGCGATGAAGAGGCCCTCCGGCAGGTGGTCGGGTCGCCCGCCGCCGGTGGCGAGGACAGCGCCCTCGGCGAGCCCGGCCTCGATGTAGCCGCTGACCCGCTCGAAGTGCTCGCGGGAGACCAGCGCGCCCATTTCGGTCGATTCGAGGACCGGCACGCCGACCTTGATCTGTTCGACAAGTTCGACCACCCGTGCGACCACCTGGTCGGCGATCGAGCGGTGGACGAGCAGCCGGGAGTTCGACCCGCAGGACTCGCCCTGGGTAGCGGTGAAGTTCATGCCGAAGACGGCGCCCTGGGCCGCGGCCTCGATGTCGGCATCTGCGAGCACGACCATGGCGTTCTTGCCACCCAGTTCGAGGCTGACGTGCTTGACCCCGGCGCCGGCGCCGACCCGCTGGATGTCGCGACCGGTGCGCTCGCTGCCGATGAACGCGATGCGCTCGATCTCGGGGTGGGCTGCGATCGCCACTCCCGGCTCCGGGCCGGCGCCGTTGACGATGTTGACCACGCCCGGAGGCAGGACCTCTGCGATGAGTTCACCGAGTCGGATCGCAGACAGCGGTGCCTGCGGCGGAGGCTTGAGGATGACTGCGTTTCCGGCCATCAGTGGTGCGCCGAGCTTGCCTGCTCCGAAGAAGATGGGGTGGTTGAAGGGGATGATGCGGCCCACGACGCCGTACGGTTCGGGGCGCGAGTAGTGCAAACCGGTCCCGGCGCCGGGGTACGTCTCGCCCTTGATCATCAGGGCCCAGTCGGCGAACATCTCGAGCATGTCAGCGGCCCAGAGGGCGTCCTTGCGCATCGAGGTCACCGGGCTGCCGCCATCGAGCGCGTCGAGAAGACCGAGCTCGTCGGCGTTCGTCCGAATGTGCCCAGCGAGTTCGCGAACCGCGGCCGCGCGCCCTTGCGGCGAGTACCGGCGCCAGGTCTCGAAACCGCGCTGCCCCGACCGGACAGCGGCCTCGACATCGGCCGCACCTCCGTCGGCGACCTCCGCCAACGGCCGCTCGGTCGCCGGATCGACGGTTGCGAAGCCGGCGCCACTTACGGCCGGGCGAAGTTCGTTGTCGATGAGCAGACCCCAGTCACGCGACCGGATCGCGGCCAGCGTCTTCTCGTGGGGTGCGTACTCCGACTCGTAGGGCGACGTGCTCGTCATGGAGGATGGCATGGGTTCTCTGCCTCGTCAGGTTCATCGTTGTGATTCGGGTCATCAGGACGCGGTGGCGGCGCTCGTCAGGCGGGCGCGCAGCTCACGCCAGCGCTGCCCGCACTCGCGGGACGCGGCGGCGTAGGGCTCCGGCAGGTGGTTGTAGGGCGACCGGATCGGGCCCGGCCGGCAGTAGCCGGCGGTGGCGATCCGGGTCTTCTCGATCTGGAGGTTGTAGGAGGCGAAGAGCTCCTGGTCGGCGAACAGGTGGGCCGCAGGCTCGTTGGCCCAGGCAATGTCGGCCACCGCCTTCTCGACGGCTGCAGCGTCACCTGTCTGCAGCGCGTCCATCAGCACGATCGAGGGCTCCGGTCCCATTGCTGCGGCGGTGGCCCAGCAGCCCGTGGTGGTCGTGGGCGCTCGCTTCGCGAAGTCGTGCACGACCATGTCGCTGGGCAGGAAGTTCACCGTGCCCTCGGTTGCTTCGAGCATTCGCTCCAGATCGGGCGCCTTCGACACCTTTGCCGAGGTGACCGTGGGAGCTTGGGCTGCGATGCCCTCCCAGAACTCCACCGGGAAGGTGTAGCGGAAGGCTCGGGCGTTTGCGTAGACCATGACCGCCAGGTCCGGGAACGCCTCGCTGATCTGGGCGTAGTAGTCCACCGCCATCGCGGTGGTCAGCGGCTGCCACATCGGTAGGCCGAGCAGGGTGCCGTCGGCTCCCGACTCGGCGACCTTTCGCAGACGACGAGCGGTGCCGTGGCCACCCGAGCCGGTCGCGCCCACGAACGTCGGCACCCGACCGTCGACAGCCTCCACAATCGTGTCGACGACGACATCGAAGTCGTCCTCGCTCAGACTCGGGCACTCGCCCGTCGTTCCCAGCGCGATGATGCCGGAGACGCCGTCGCGCACGAGCTGATCGACCAGTCGCGCCGTCTCCTCGACATCCACCGTGTTCCGGGCATCGATCCGGTCGGAACCCGGCAGCGCGGGTGTCGGGATGATCCCGTACACCCCGCTGATCTCGGATGCGGTGATCACTCGGCCGCCCTTCGCGTCAGTCATCGTCACTACCTCGTGTTCCATCGAATGTTGTTGTTTCACTTCGTAAAGTTCGGAGGGGGCGGACCGGCGTATCCCCAGGTGTCGCCCTTCCATTCCTCGCCCCAGAAGACGGCCTCCAAAGGGGCGTCCACCTCCTCCTCCACCTGCTCGAGCTCGGCGTAGTACTCGATGAACACGCCCGCGGGGTCGGCGTAGTAGGTGAAGATGTTCTTTCCCGGCCCGTGTCGGCCGGGCCCCCACACGCAGGGCGTCCCTTCGCGGGTCAGCGCGCCGAGTGCCGTCATGATGCTGTCCATGTCGACGACATCGAATGCGATGTGTTGGATCCCCGTCCGTTCGGAGTCGCAGAGGGCGAGGGTGTGGTGATCACGGTTGCACCTCATGAACGACATGCCGCGTGCGGTCCGGTCGCTGACCCGCAGGCCGAGCCGGCCGTAGAAGCGCTCGAGTACCGCGCGCTGCGGCGTATTCAGCACGAGGTGGCCGAGCTTGCGGGGCGCGACGATCCGCGCACGGTGGCTCTCCTCGGTGACAGAAGCGCCATACAGCAACTGGACGAGGTTGCCGTCGGGGTCGCAAACGGCAGCACTCGCCTCGTGCCCGGGCCCGACCGCGTCCCCCGGCTCACGTTCCACCTGGCCGCCCGCGGCGACGGCCTGCTCGAACGCCGCATCGAGGTCGGCACGGGTCGCGACGTCGAAGGACACGTGCACCAGCTCCCCCCGGGTGGCGCCGGCGGGCGCCTGCTCGAGGGAGAGCCCGTGATGGGCGGAGGTTCGGGCTCGGAAATAGCGACGCTGCGCGTCGCCGTCGCCGCGGACGGGCGCCAGCCCCCAGCGGTCGCGGTAGAAGTCCTCGACCCGATCGAGGTCGGGAACCGCGAGCGCGATGTTGTTGAGCGTCTGCACCTTGATCACACGGACCTCCGGTTTCTGGTGTGCACAAGCAGTACGACGAGGAGTGGGCCTCATCCCCGTCGCGGGCGGTTCCCGATCCCTTCGGGGACCGCCCGCAACCCTCAGTGGTGGCGGACGAAGTCCGCCACGAGGCGGTTGAACTCGTCGGCGTGCTCGAGCTGCGCCCAGTGGCCGCAGCGGTTGATGACATGCGCGCGTGAGTCAGGAATGTTCGCCGCCAATACGAGCGCGGTCTCGAACGTGACGACCCGGTCGTCGCGGCCGTGGATCAGCAGCGTGGGTGCCGTGATCTCCGAGAGCCGGTTGGGATCGACCCAGATCGTGATGGGTGCCTTCGGTGCAGCCGCGAGCACATTGGCGACGTGTTCGGGGCGCTTGGCCACTGCCTCGGACCGCTGCCGGCACAGCTCGGGAGTGGCAAACCGCTCCTTGTCGAAGACCATGATCTCGACGAGCCGCTTCATCTGCTCGGGGCTGTAGTCCGACCAGGTCCGAGCCATGATCTTGAGCCCTTCGGAGGGACCGCCGCCGGCACCGAACAGGATCGGCTTCATCTGGATAGGGGCGCCCATGGTGATCAGGTGCGTGACCCGGTCCGGGTGCTCGATGGCCATCCGCAGCGAAGTGTGGCCGCCCATCGAGTTACCCACGAACGCCGCCTTCTCGATACCGAGGGCGTCGAGCAGCTCGCAGACCGCCTGCACTTGGTCGTAGGTCGAGAAGTCGACCTCGCTCGAGGCTCCCCAACCTGGGAGGTCCGGGGCGATGACGCGGAGACCCGCAGCGGCGATAGCTTCGATGTTGGGGTTGTAGTTGCTCCAACCGGTGGCACCGGGGCCGCCACCGTGAATCAGGATCACCGGATGGCCGTCGGCCGGGCCGGCCTCGTTGTAGTGGATGGTCCAGTTCTCGGTATCGACGTCCTTGGCGACGTCCGCCTCGATGAGGGTCATCAGTGGGCACCTTCCGGGGGCGTGTTGGTGAACGGGGCCTGGCCCAGCAGGGCGTGGACTATCTCGGGTGGGCGGTGTCCCCAGGCACTCAGCTGACCGAGGGTCTGCACTTCCCAGGTCTCGTCGTCGATGAGTAGACCGCCCCAGCCGTACTCGACGGAGAAGCCCGACGGCGTACGGACGTAGAAGCTGAACATGCGGTCGTTGGGGTGCATGCCGAGCGTCATCTCGAAGGGCTGTTTGGCATCCATGCAGCGGTCGTAGGCCAGGCCCACGTCACGGATGTCGGTGACTTCGATCATGAAGTGGTGGGTGCGCTTCGGGTTCGGCATGTTGCCGAAGGCGAGGGTGTGGTGCCGCGGATTGCAGTGCAGGAACACGACATCGGCGACGATCCCCGGCGCAAGTTCCTCGACGATGAAGTCGCTGATCTTGAAGCCCAGCAGGTCCAGATAGAACGCCAGGTAGTCCTCGCGGTCGACGTCCTTGGACATCAACACTTGGTGACCGGCCCCGCCCTGCCCGGTGACGAACGTGCCGAGCATCGTGCCGGAGTGGAACGGCGTCTCGGCGTCGGCGAAGCCGGTGACCAGCTCGATCCGGTTCCCGATCGGGTCTGCCGTGATGAAGATGCGGTCGACCTTGCGGGTGGTGGCGAGTGCTGCATCGCCCTCGGTGACCTCCACCCCGGCACCCCGGAGCTTCTCGACGATCGTGTCGAGCGATGCATCGTTCTCGACCTCGTAGCCGGTCGCGGCCAGGTCGTCGGCCGGACCCTGGGTGCAGAACCAGCGGTAGGCCTTGTCGTCGGTGCGGAAGCTGATCGAGTCAGAGTTCTTGTCGGCCACCTGCATACCGAGCAGGTCGCCGGCGAAGTGCTCCCATTCCGCAAGTTTGCTGACCTCGTAGACGACGTAGGCGAGCTCCTTGACTCCAGTCATCGTTCTTTCCTCTCAGAGCGCGGGGACCGCGAGACCGGACTTGTCGGCTGCGGCGATGAACTTGTCGGGACGAACCGCGACCGCCCTGACGCCATACCGCTCGAACCACGGAAGAAGCGCGTCCTCGAGGTCGACAAGATCGTTGGGGCCCTCCGTGTGGGACATCTTGGATCGCACCGTGCGGTAGGTCGCGCCGAGGGCATCCCACTCGGACTTCTCCTCGGCGCTCAGCAGGGTTGCCGGATCGACCTCGGCGCCGATCAGGACGAAGCCGTGCCCTATCAACTCGTCGACGCGGGCGCGGGTACCGACGTGGTCGCCGATGTGGGGCTGCGGCAGCATCCGGCCGACGATGCTCGCATCGCCGAGTTCACCGCGCAGCCAGCCCGCTTCCAACACCGGGGGTGCGAAGATCGGCTGCTCGGGTGGCGTCACGGTGTTCTCCGGGACGGCGTCCATCGCCTCGATTTCCTCCGGCGTCGCTTGCTGCATGATCACCCGGCCGAGCGCGATGGCAATGTTGGTGAAGAACTCGACGTTGGGGCGTCGCTCGGCCTCGTAGGTGTCCAGCCACTCTTCGCCGAGCTCGCCACGCAGGACCCGCGCAAGCTTCCAGCCGAGGTTGTGGGCGTCGCGGATGCCGGACTGCATGCCGGCCCCGGCCCACGGCGGCATCAGGTGGGCTGCGTCGCCGACGAGGAAGATTCGTCCGCGGCGCCACGACTCCGCGGCACGGACGTGGTGGTGGTAGAAGGCATACTGCTCGATCTCGACGTCGTCCTCGGACTTGCCCAGCGCGTGCAGTAGCGGCCACACCTCGTCGGTGGAGGGGAAGTCGGCCTCGGTCTCACCGGGCCTGAGCGCGATCTCCCAGCGGTGGTGGCCGCCGGAGAGCGAGATGTCGACGACAGGGTGCTCGGAGTCCGACCAGAATGTCGGGCAATCACTGTCGGGCCAGAAGCGCTTGGTCTTGCAGTCGATGACGATCCACTGGGTCGGGGCGGTATCGCCGAGCATCGGGATGCCGAGCAGTTTGCGCGTCGGGCTGGAGCCACCGTCGGCCGCGATCGCGTATCGGGCGCGGGTGCTCGTCTCTCGACCCGTCTTGCGGTCGCGGGCGGTGATCGTGACGCCGGTTTCGTCCTGGTCCACGCCGATCACCTCGACGCCCAATCGCACGTCGAGGGCGTCGTATTCCTCGGCGCAGCGACGCAGCTCGGCCTCCATTGTCGGTTGATAGATGTTGAAGAAGCGCGGCTTCGTGTTGCGCGTACCCAATTCGGACGGCGGATGCTGGACGCGCATGATCTCTTGGCCGTCGTAGGTCACCCAGCGCAACTTGTCCTCCGGCTCGATGACCTTCTCGATTCGCTCGTCGATCCCCAGCTCCTGGAAGATCCGCATCGTCCAGTCGTTGATCGTTACCGCACGAGCGCGGGCGTAGATGTCCGTATCACGCTCGAACGCAATAACACTCGCGCCCTTGTTGGTCAGTGTGAGGGCTCCCGCAAGGCCGGTCGGGCCATAGCCGATGATCGCGACGTCGGCATCGAAGTGGTCAGACATGCATCACTCCTCCATTGTTCGACCAATCGGTCGATAAGTTCGTGAGGAGCGTCACAGTTTCCGATCGCGCCGTCAACCATTGCTGCTCAAATTCCGCCGTGCAGAATTAGGTTCCCTTTCGCGGCTCACTGTGCTGGTGCGCCGAGAGTGCGAGATCCGGGCATCGGCAAGTCCGCTCTACAATCTGCACGTGGAAAGGCAGCGAGTCAGCAACCGGCGAGGGCGGCAGTCCCGCAACGAAATCCTGGAGACGGCCACCCGGGTCATGGGGCAGCGCGGTTACGCGGCCACGTCGCTGTCAGCTCTCAGCGCCGAGATAGGACTGGCAAAGAGTGTGATCCTCCACCACTTCCACACCAAGAGCGGACTGCTCTCGGCAGTGATGGAAACGGGCATGAAGGACTTCTTCCAAGCGCTGGGCGACCCGCAGACGAATCCGCCCGTCGACGGCACGCCCCGGGAGCGGCTGAGCTGGTTCCTCAATCGCGCAGCCGCGGTGTTGACCGAGCGAGAGGAGTTTCTCCGACTGCACATGCTGCTCATCCTCAGCGAGGAGGAGGACACGGGCGAGGCGGACGTTGCAGACACCATCGCGAGCGTGCGCCGCGAGGGCCGGAGCCACGTGAACCGCATGATCCGGGAGTCGTTCCGTGACCATGGGCCGGAGATCGCGAAGGCGGTTGCCGACAAGTTCGAACGATTCTGCATGGCCGGAATCGACGGGGCCTTCCTCGGCGGACAAGCCGAGGCCGGTCGATCGATGAGTGAGGAGATGGACGAGCTCGCCGATGCCATCACACTGATGGCGGAGGCGTTCTTGGCAAGGCTCGATGCAGACGCGCTCGGCACCGGTTCGGCGGCGAGCGGGCGAACGTCACCCGCCGGGCTGCTCGATCCAGCTCGGCCGAGATAGGCGCCGGGACCGCATCGAATGCGATCCCGGCGCCGGTTCCTCAGCTACACAGTGCCTTCCGCTACACCGTGCAGAGGGGCTTGATCTCCTGCAGTCCTTCCGTGGTCGGGGAGGTCAGCATCAGGCACGAGTTGTACCCGGCATCCTCGACGACCGTGCGGATCTGTTGCCACGCAGCGGCGTCCACCACCGGCGAGCGCGACAGCACGAATCCGGACACCCGGGTCGGGTCACCGACGAGGGCCCACGAGTAGTCGTCGGCGAGGTAGGTGACGATGTAGTTGCTCGGACCGTCGAGCGAGTCCTGGAACGGCACACCCGGGAACGACACGTGCAGCGACGCGGTGTCGTTTAGGCGGGCGTTGCCGACGATCCCGCGCCGCTCGCCGGTGATCGTCGTGCACGAATTCTCCACGCGCACATTGCGTTCGTCGATCAGGGTGTACTGCGCGGTGGTGTCGCGAACACAGTCGATGTTGTACGGCGCAGGATTGGCGGCGAGCTGGTACCAGCCGCCGACGTACTGCGTCACGTCGAGCTGAGGAACGGGAGTCAGCGGCGCCGCCTGCGCGGGCGCCGCGACGAGGGCCGGACCCACCGCGGCGAGTGCCGCCGCGGCGAGTCCGAACATCGCTCGTTTCACGGGATCTCCTTTCGTCGGTCCGGGCACCGGAATTACTGCTGCGGCGGCAGCAGCACTCCGTCGATCAGGTAGACGGTGGCATTCGCAGTCTTGATTCCACCACAGATCAGGTTGGCGTCGTTGAACTTCCAGTCGTCACCCGAGCCGGTCACCGTCACGGTCCCGCCCTGGACGGTGGTCTGGTCACCCGCGATGTCGGCGGGAGCGATCTGCCCCGGAACCACGTGGTAGGTAAGGACATTGGTGAGCAACGCCGAATCCGTCTTCAGTGTCTCCACGGTGGCGGGATCGACCTTCGCGAACGCGTCGTCGACCGGCGCGAAGACGGTGAATTCACCCCCGTTGAGGGTGTCCACGAGGTTCACGTCCGGGTTGAGCTGCCCGGAGACCGCTGCGGTCAGCGTCGTCAGGACCGGCACGTTCCCGGCGGCGGTGGCGACCGGCTGCTGTGCGAGCTCTTCGATCGAACCGGGTCCGGTCGGTACCTGCTCGGCGTAGGCGGCGCAGCCCGGGCCCACGAGCCCGGATGCCGCAGCCTCCGCGGTGGTCGTCGTTTCCATCGACGACATCGCCGAGGTCGCTGCCGAAGTCGCCGACTCCGTTGCGGAGTCGGAGTCGTCGGACGAGCACGCCGACAGACCCATCACTGCTGCGGCGCCGATTCCGATCAGTGCCATGCTCTTTCGCGTTCGAATAGCCATCGTTCGTCTTCCTTCCGTGGCGAGGGCCCGGGGGCTCCGTCGATCGGGTGTGTCACCGGTCATTCGCCACCGGTCAGGGGGCGGATGGGTCGGATCCGAAAGTTTTTTTCGAAGGGCCGTTTCCGGGGCGGGTTTCTGCGGTGAGCCATCCGCCGCGTCTGCGGCTCCGAATGGCGGTCATGGAGATTCCTTCGAGCCGGGTCCGTGCCCACGTGCTGGTGCTGCCCGGCGGCAAGCCGGCGAGTACCGCGACCGCCCGGTGGTGGCACCTGTCGCAGCTGCGGATGTCGCTGCTCACCGAGTCTCTGCGGCTGCGTCTTTCCGGCACCGGCATCACCGTCCGCCAGGTGCAGTACACGGTGCGGGGCTGGAACGGGAGCGTGCGCAGCCCCGTGCAGGACGGTCTGCGCGCCCTCGACGAGATCCGCCGCCGGCGGCCCGATGCGCCCATCGGACTCGTCGGACATTCGATGGGCGGTCGTGCCGTCGCGCACCTCGCCGCGCACCCTCAGGTCGAGGCGGTGGTGGCGCTGGCCCCGTGGTGGCCGGACAACGACGGCGCCCTGATCCCGCCGGGCCGGCGGCTCCTGGTCGCCCACGGCACCGCGGACACGTGGACCGACCCGTCGGTCGCCGAGGCCCAGACGGAGGCCGCCCGCCGCCGCGGCGTGGACGCGACCTGGCTGCCGTTCCCCGGCGCCGGTCACTTCCTGCTCACCCGGCCCGAGCGCTGGCAC
>NZ_JADZGH010000176.1:10310-14585 GCF_015865005.1 Rhodococcus sp. CX | reverse complement strand
TTCGTGGATCTGGCTGCGCAGTCGGCGGCGGTGGGCGCGGCGGGCGGTGTCGATGTCTTTGAGGGAGATCGTCCGGCCGCTGTGTTCGGGGCTGATCGCAGTGCACAGATAGCGATCGTGGTGGAAGACCCGGATGGCGGTGATGTCGCGGGGGTCGTAGCGGATGGTGACCGGTTCACGCACGTACGCGGCCAGGACCGGGTCGAGATAGCGCAGGCCCTGGAAGTGGATCCCGTCGCGGTGCACGATCCGCCCGGTGGCGACCTGGACGAGCAGCAGATCCAGCGCTTCGATGTTCTCGGGCAGCTGTGGCAGCCAGCCGTCGGCGAGCCAGCGCCGGTGTGGGCTTTCGCCGGTCTCGCGGTGGGGTCGCTGGTGGTACTGCTCGATGATGAAGCCGCGCATCCGGTGGTCGAGGTCGGTCACCGACAAGGCCGGGGTGGTGACCGGTCGGCCGTGGTCGAGGTGACCGGGGAGTTCGGGCAGCAGTTCACTGGTGAGGGTGCCGAAGAAGCGTTCGATCTTGCCGCGGCCCTGGGGTCGGGCGACGGTCGAGTGGATGAGGGTGATCTTCAGGTCGGCGGCGACCTGGCGCAGGTGGTCGCTGATGAAGTCGCTGCCGTGATCGGCGTAGAGGATTTCGGGGATGCCGCACATCGGCCAACTCGGGTCGGCTTTGGTCCAAATCGCCTGCCGCAACGCCAGGGAGGTGCCCAAGGTGGACGGCGCGCCGAGAGTGATGCTGTAGCCGGGCACGGCGCGGGAGTGATCGTCGAGAACCACCGTCAGCCAGGGCCGCACCGCGGTGCCGGCCGGGTCGAGGACCAGCACATCGAGCAGGGTGTGGTCGATCTGCCACATCCGGTTCGGGGCGTCGGCGGTGCGCCGGTAGACCAGCTCGTAGCGGTCCCGCCACCCCGCGGTGCCGTCGTGGGCGAGGGTGAGCAGCTCGGGGTCGAGGCCGCGGACGATGGCGTAGACGGTGCTGTAGGACGTGACGGGCCACTTCTGGTGGTCGGCGACGGTGGATACCCGCCGGTGGATCGCGGCGATGCTCGGCGGTGGGCGGGTCAGGGCCAGCCCCTCGATCAACTGGACCAGTTCGGGGCGGGTGGTGCGGCCGGTCTGGCGAGGTGTGCGGGCGAGTCCGGACAGGCCGTGGGCCTGGTAGTGCGCGAGCCAGCGGCGGGCGGTGCGTTCCCCGATGCCGGCCTCACGGGCCACCCGCGCCAGGGGGACACCGCCGGTCAGGTGCGGTTCGAGCATCCGGTAGCGGCGCATCGCCTCGGTGCGTTGCGCCGGGGTCAACTCCACCGCGGCCATCATCGATCCTCTAGGCACCCACCCGATTGATGACTCGTCGGGCACCTGGGATCGACGCTACGCCCCGCCCCCATTCGGCGACAGCACCCGCCAAGTCCTACCGGGACCAAAGCCGGGCTCTCGGGGTGCGGGCGTCTGCACAATTCAGGCCAGGTGCAGTCAGTAATACCGGTATTGCTTGCATTACTTGTGCACATTGCTTCGGCGAGCACCCTCGTGCAGCTACGGCTACAGGCCTTCCAGCACGGAGAGCAGGTCGTCGAACAGGGCATCGGCGCGCTGTTCGATCTCGTCGAAGGTATCGGCGAGATCCCCAAGGTCCTGATGATCGCGGCGGCGAGCAGCGATCCCGCGTTCGTAGTAGTCCGGGTCGAGAACCACCTCGGGTTCGATCCCTGCCTCGTCGGTGTCCGGCGGGACCACCGGCAGGGTGGGGCGGTTGGGGGCGCGGCCGGATAGGTGAGCGCGTACCAGCGCCGAGATCGACTGGGCGGACATCGACTGTCCGTGGGGCAGGTGTCCCCAGCGGTCGATCGGACACACCAGCGGTTGGCGTCCCTGCTCGGCGGTGAGCGGATTGGCGAGAATGTCGACCGGGTCGGTGAGGTGATGGCGCAGCAGATGCGTGCCGGGATTCTCGTCGAGAAACGCCTGGATGTGCGCCCACCGCCGGTAGATCGCCACCCCAAGATGGTCCTCAGCATCGGGTGCGGGGGTGAGGCGTATGCGTTCCCCTGCCCGGGTGGTGACCTCGAGGGCCCCGTCGTCGATGCGGATGTCGCGGCGGCGCAGCCGGGCGATGTCGGCAAAGCTCAGGCCGGTGGCGGCGAGCACGAGCAGCAGCGCATCGCGGCGGCCGAACAGTCCACTGGGCCAGCCCTCGGTCGGCAACGCGGCGGCGGTGCGCAGCAGGATCGGTGCGAGTCGATCGGATCGCCGGCCGCGGGTGGTGTCGAGGTGGCGGCGCACCGTCTCGGTGCGCCCGGGCGGTGGGTAGCCGTGATCGGTGTGGACAGCATTGATTGCCGACAGCCGGCGCCGCTGCGTCGCGATCGCCGCGGGATGCTCGCGCACGAACACAGCCAACGTCTGCGGGGCGGCGGGGATCGGCCGCTGGTCGGCAGCGGCGCACCAGTCGGCGAACAGTGCCCAGTCGTGCCGATACCGCTCCGGGATCCGCAGCCCCGCCAGCGATATCGAGTGGCCGGTCAGAGGGGGTGTGGTGGTCACGGTGCTACAACCCCAAATTCGTGACCGCGTTGCCGATCAACGGGGCGTTCTCGCGGGCGTAGACCTCGAGCATCGCCGGAGTGGTATGCCCGGTCTGGCGCATGATCGCGTGCGCGGACGCCCCGTTGCGGAACGCTTGGGTAACGAACCCGGCCCGCAGCGAATGCCCACCGAGCTGTTGCACGAGCTCGGGGTCGTAGCCGGCCTGCTCGGCGCGGCGGCGGATCGCCTTGTGCACCGCCGCCCCCGACAAGGCGGTCTCGGAGAGATTGCCGTTTTTGCGGATCGACCGCAGCAACGGCGCATCGGAGGCGGTACGCGGACGCGGCCCCCGGCACACATGGGATTCGAAGGGTTCGGCGGTGCGCAGCAACCGGATCACCGCGGGACGCCCACCGCTGTCGTAGGCGGCGACGATTTGCGCCCACCGCATCCACGCACACGGCGGACAACTGAGATGACCATGGGTGAACGGCAGGGCGCGGATGGTGCCGCGGCCCTCCTGATCGGTCTTGGATTTGCGCAGGCGGATGTGCAGCCCGTCGAGCCGGTGTAGTGAGATGTCCCCGCAGGTCAGGCCGACGAGTTCGCTGCGGCGGAACGCCCCGGCGAAGCCGAGCAGCACGATCGCGGTGTCGCGGCGTTCGAGGACTTCATCGGCCCAGCCTGCACAGCTCGCCCGTGCCCGCTCGACGATGGTGAGGACATCGGCGGTCAGCAGCGGTGCCCGCGGGCTGCGGGGCCGGTCCCCGGCGGTGGCGTAGTCCCGGCGGATCCCGGACATTGTCCGGCGCACCAGGTCATCGCCGGTGGGACTGGCCTGTCCCGCCTCGCGGTGATGCGCGATCGCCGCGAGGTGATGCGCCAACGTGGCTGGCGCGTAGGCACGCGTGCCGTCCGGGGTGAGGGTGTCGGCGGCGGCCACCAGATAGGCGGCGACGGTCACCGGATGCGCCGGCAACACCTGATGTCCTTCGCTTCGGCACCAAGTGGTGAACTTCCGCCACGCCGAGGCGTAGGTGCGGCGGGTCCCGGCGGAGCGGGCCGAGGCCACCGAGGCGCCGATCCGTTCGAGGATCTGCGGCGCAAGATCGGGCAGGTCGAGGGAAGAACCGGCCCTGGATGTCTCCACGACCTCACCGGCGGGGATGTGCTCGCTGTCCACGAGCAGCGACGCTACCGAGGTGCGCCGACACAGATCGGGGATGGATCGAGTGCCGCATCCGCCGAGGGTGTCGGTGCCTGTTGTCATGATCATCTGGTCGGGGATGGCCGCACCACACGCAGAGCAAGGGGATGTTCCGTGACCTACCACCAAGTCCAGCTTCCGTTCAGCAACCTGCGCAATCCGCTCGGGATCGACGTGGACCGAGAGCGGAACACCTACGTCACCGATCAGGGCAGCCACAACGTCATCAAACTCAGCGCCACCGGTGAACAGACCGTCGTGCCGCTGCAGGGCCTGTCGATGCCGTGCGGGGTGAAGGTCACCGACGAGAGCAGCATCTACGTTGCCGATCAGGGCAACGACCGGGTCGTCGTCCTCGACCCCGACGGCAACCAGACCACCTTGGGGTTCGACGGACTGAACCATCCCTCCGGGGTCGATGTCGCTGCCGATGGAACCGTCTATGTCACCGACAGCAACAACAGTCGCGTTCTTGCGCTCCCCCCGGGCGGTGACCAGGTCGAACTGCCGTTCACCTTCGACGAGTTCGCGCA
>NZ_JADZGH010000176.1:0-10300 GCF_015865005.1 Rhodococcus sp. CX | reverse complement strand
CCACGGCGTCGAACCGATCAAAAAGCTCAGCGCCGACGGCGTAGAGACAACCCTGCGGTTCGGAAAGACCGGTTCACCGACCGACGTCGACGTCGACGCCGACGGGAATGTCTACATCACCAACTTCAACGCGGATTCGTTCACCGACAACATCGCCTGCCTCGACCGCAACGGGAACGCCTCGCGCGTTCCGTTCCGTGAACTGAGCGTGCTGCGACCGATCGGCATCGCCGTCGATCACCTCGGCGGTATCACCGTGCTCGATTGGCTCGGTGTGGTGTACCGACTAGACAAGACCAACGCCGCAACTCCGCCCACCGCGGCCACCCAGTCGTAGAGCTAGGCCGGTTCGTCGTCAAGGAGGATGCGGATGGGGTTCAAGGACGACTGCATGACAGCGGTCCGCGACATCATCAAGACCGATTTCAATGCCAGATGGGCCAAGGTGGTACCGACCACCGACACAGTCGCGCAGAAGGACGGCGCGGTCTACCTCGACGCCGCCTACCTTTATGCCGATATGGCCGACTCCACTGGCATGGCAGCCAAGTTCACCGCCCAGGATGCAGCAAAAATCATTCGGGCATACCTCCATGCGGTGTCCCGTGTGCTTCGTGACCGTGGCGGTGAGATCCGATCATTCGACGGTGACCGCGTCATGGCGATATTCATCGGAGACGACGCAGCCAATCAAGCGACGGACGCGGCGCTACGGATCACTTCCGTGGTCGGTGACATCGTCCACGACCAGCTCCTCACCTACAGCGACGCCTACTACGACGAGTGGATTCGATCGAGTTGGCGGGTGCGGCATCGTACCGGCATCGACGTAGGAACCGCTCTGATTGTTCGAGCGGGTGTACGTGGGAACAGCGACTTGGTTTCGATCGGTGACGCGCCGAACATCGCGGCAAAGCTGAGCGACTTCAAGGGTGGCGGGACAACCATCATCTCCGACCGCGTCTGGGACCAACTGAGCATGAAAAACTCCTTCAAGAACGAAGAGTGCATGTGGAAGTTTCACGGCGAGGTGCAGATCGGAAGCCGCAAGGAAACCGTGTGCAGTTCCACGTGGAAGCGGCCGTACGCATGACCCAAGATCCCGTCGATACCGCCTGGAAGATCCACGCTGCACTCGCCGACTGGACCGCGAAGGTCGACACCAAGGCTTCGTTCGCTCTCACCATCGAATCAGCACTTCTCGTCGGTGTAGTGACCTTGTCCGCGAAGGAGCGAGTGTTCCATAACCTCCCCGGTGGATGGCCGACGGCTTGGTATGTGATCGGTATCGTCCTGCTCGCTACAGCAGTCTTGTTCGCAGCATTCGTCGTGCGCCCCCGTCTTCGTGGTGGTGGCGACAAGCTCGCCGCAGAAGCACCGAACAACTTCATCTACTTCGGGCACCTGCGTCACCTCCAACCCTGCGAGATCGAGTACCGCCTCGAAGAGGCGGCGCTCTTACCAGTCCTCTCTAAACAACTTCACGAGATGAGCAAGATCGCGTGGATGAAACATCGACTCGTGCAATGGTCGATGAACCTCGCGCCAGCCGGTGTCGCAGCACTAGCGATCTGTGCCTCGGTCCGATAGATCGAAGAGACAACTCGTCGACCAGGTTCGTTCTCAGATTCGTCAGGGCAAGCCCATTCGGTCGTTGGATATCGATCCATGCTGGCCACATCGGCAGACAGGTCCGACATCACCGACCTGGAGGCGGCGGGGACCGTGATCGGCCCCGGTCGGAGCGAGGTCCGATGGATTCTGCACGGATGCGAACGCTACAGAGGGATTCGACACCGTCCAGAAACGAAAAATGCGCTCACCTGGCAGTTCGACAGCGATGGTGCGTAAACGGCAATTTACGTCCCCAATCCCGCAGAAACATGGAGTGACTACGGCCCTGGAGTCCGATACGCACGATTCTCCTGTTTTGTTTGTCGAGATGCAGCGAAGACTAGCGAGATGGGCGAGGCAGATTAACTGGGCCGACTAGCGCCTTTATAATGCTTCTGAGCTGCGGTTTCCCGGAATGAAACCTTGACTGGCGCTCTCGTCTCACCGAGCCTCTGTCAATCTGGAGCGGCGTGTCCTGTCAATCTTCACTGCATCTCGACAGTTGCGGGCAGTTCATGCGCGTGTTTCCGGCGGATGCGGACGGCCAGGATTGGCGCGTCTACGCGCGTCGGCGCCTAGTTGGCTGCAACTCGTGCGCGCCGTAGCTGTTGTCGTCGGGGTTGACGGTGACGCCGGGGGCGACGATCTCGTCGATGCGGTCGAGCACGTCGGCCGGCAGCATGGTCTCGGCGGCGGGCAGGTAGCTTTCGAGTTGCTCCATCGTGCGGGGACCGACGATCGCGCTCGTGATGCCGGGGTGGTTGATGACGAACGCGATCGCCATCTCGATCAGCGATATACCGGTCTCCTCGGCGAGCACTGCCAAGTCCTCAACCATGTTGAGCTTGCGCTGGTTGGCGGCGGTCGACATGTCGAAGCGGGCGCTCGGCCGCGCCTGCGACACGGGCGCCGAGGCGGCGGTCTTGCGCCACCGTCCTGAGAGCCACCCACCGGCGAGCGGGCTGTACGAGAGGGTGCCCATGCCGTAACGCTGCGTTGTGGGCAGAACATCCTCTTCGATGCCCCGCACGAGGATCGAGTACGGCGGCTGCTCGGTCACGAACCGCGCGAGATGGTTTTCCTTCGCAGCCCACTGCGCCTCGACGACCTGGGACGCGGAGTATGACGACGATCCGAGGTAGCGGACCTTGCCTTGGCGGACCAGATCGGTGAGGGCACCGAGTGTCTCCTCGATGTCGGTGTCGGGGCTGGGCCGATGCACCTGGTAGAGGTCGATGTGGTCGGTTCCGAGGCGGCGCAGCGAGTTCTCGACCTCACGCATGATCCACAGCCGCGAACCGCCGCGCTCGTTGGGTCTTTCGCTCATCGGCATGAAGAATTTCGTCGCGAGGAACACCTCGTCGCGGCGCGACGCGATGGCCTCGCCGAGGATCTCTTCCGAGGCGCCTGCCGAGTAGACGTCGGCGGTGTCGATGAAATTGATGCCGGCGTCGATTGCGCGGTTGATGATTCGCGACGCGTCGGCACGGTCGTCGTTCCCCCACGGTCCGAACATCATCGTTCCGAGGCAGAGCGTCGAGACGTGGACGCCCGTGCGCCCCAGCGGTCGATACTGCATGGTGTCTCCTTTCGTTGCGCCGGTCAGTTGTGGCCGGCGTAGATATGGGTCTGGCCGCCGTCGACGGTCGGTGCGAGCCGATGGTCTTTGTTTCCTCCGGCCGGCGAGCCGTTCGCCGTCCGAAGACCCAGTCGGGTTGTTCTCCGTTTCTGTGTGATGTGGACGTCTATTCGAAGGAGTCGACGCCGGTGAGCCGAAGTTCCTCGACGTCGAGGCGGGTCTGGATTTGGCGAGCCACTGAGTCGTCGATGGTGCTGGTGTGTCGCAGCTGTGAAAGTTCATCGCGTTGATGGGACAGAAGCGCGAGCTGCAGCTGTGTGTATTCCGTGTAGCGCGCGAGGGGTGCATGCTCGTCCAAGCTGCACGGCGGCGTCTCCGGTCCCGTCCCGTCCTCGGCTGCCTCGTCAGCGGTGTCGCGGAGTGCCGTCGCGAGTGGATCGACTTTCCTTTCAGGTGATGGGGCTGGGGTCTGCGTTGTCGCTGCAATGAGCTCGAGATGCTCGTTGTAGTCCTCGGCGAGTTTGTGGCGGACCGGCCTGCTGATTCTGTGCTTGTCAGCGATCTCAGGAAGCGCGGCAAGCGCAGAAGTGGTGATCGCGTGCTCGGCCAGGGCCAGCTCGTGGGCGGCAGTGCTGTTTTCGGGTAGCTGCGCCCAGCGGACCACGGAGGGCAGCAGAGGGCCTTGAACGAGCAGCGTCAGGACGACCACGCCAGCGGTGACGAAGATGATGTCGTCCCGTGCCGGAAAAGCCTCCCCACTGTTTGTCGTGGTAGGGACCGATAGTGCGATGGCCAGCGAAACTGCACCCCGGAAGCCCGCGAACGCGCTCACCAATCGTGCGCGATAACTCATTCGGCGCGCTCGTTGGGAAGGCCGGCGGTCCAGCAGCCGGATCAGTGTCACGGTTGCGGTCAGGAATCCGAACCGCACCGCCACCAGCCCGACCCACACCGCGGCGACGATGACAGATAGCCGCCCGAAGTCGCTGGCGGACAGATCCTGCGTGACGGCCTGGACCTCGAGGCCGATCAGGACGAACAGCGACCCATTGAGTAAGTAGGCTCCCAGCGGCCACACCGACTCTGTCTGACGGCGAGAAGATGCAGTACTGATCCGACCCGAGGTGTAGGCGATGATGAGTCCGGCGGCCACGACCGCCAATACCCCGGAGGCGTGGATCAGCTCGGCGAGCAAGTATGCGACGAACGGAACCAGGATCAAGGCGATATTGATCGACAGTGCGTCATGCACCCGCCGGAGCGTGAGATAGGCAAGCCCAGCGACCACCGCCCCAGCAGCAAGGCCGCCGGCGTACGAAAGAACCACTAGGCCGGTGATCTCGAGGGCGGTGTAGTTGCCACCTACGGCGATTCCGACGGCGATCGCGTACAACACCAGCGCTGTGCCGTCGTTGGTGAGGCTTTCGGCTTTGAGCAGCATGAAGTTGCGGTGTGGCAGTGCGCGTCCCAAGGCGGCGACCGCCGTGGCGTCAGGCGGCGCCAGTGCGGCCCCGAGGACGAGCGCCGCCGGCCACGGTATCCCGAGCGCGTGCGCGATGCCTGCTACGGCGAACGCGGTCGCGACCACCAGCAAGGTACTGAGGATGACGATGCCGCGGAAGTCCTGCTTGATGGACCGCAGTGAGGTGGTCAGGCTCTCCCAGAACAGCATGACAGGCAGGAAGAGCAGCAGTACTGCCTCGGGTGGCAACTCGATCGCGCGCAGATCCGGCACGAACCCGAGAGCGAGTCCGCCGATGAGTAGGATCAGAGGTGCTGCGATATGGAGGCGTGGAGCGAGCATCGCCGCGGCAAGTACCGCCACGCCCAGCAGCACGGTGACCTGCAAGCCGTTCATGATTCGTCTTCCCCTTCACCCTGTCGTGCTTTGCACCGAACGATGGTTCACGCGGATTCCCGCCGCTGCACGCGGCGACTTGTCGGCGTCGGCGGATTCTGTGGTGACCGCTTGGCCCACAAGGGCGATCAGCGACCGTGCCCGTGAGCGAGATGTGACTCGTTCGTCCGTCACTTGGTCAGCGAGGCGTTGTCGACGACGAAGCGGTACCTCACATCTGACGAGAGGACGCGTTCGTACGCCTCATTGATGCGTTCGGCCGGGATCAGCTCGATTTCCGCAGTCACGCCAGTGTCGGCACAGAAGTCGAGCATCTCCTGAGTCTCGCGGATACCACCGAATTGCGAGCCGGCAATGTTGCGCCCGTTGGTCATCAGGGCGAAGGCGTTCAGTGGCAGCGGCTCGGTGGAGACACCGACGCTCGCCAACGTGCCCCCGAGACGCAGCAGACCGAGGTGGGCGTTGATGTCGATCGGTGCGCTTACGGTGTTGAGTACGAGATCGAAGGTGTTCGCCAGTCGGGTGAACGTTTCCGAGTCGCCGGTTGCGGCGTAGTCGTGCGCGCCCAGTTCGAGAGCTGCGGTTCGCTTGGACTCCGTGCGGGACAGGACGGTCACCTCCGCGCCCATGGCTTTGGCCATCTTCACACCGAGGTGCCCGAGGCCACCGAGGCCGACGACGCCGATCTTCTTGCCCTGAGCGGCACCCCAGCGCTTGAGCGGCGCGTACACGGTGATTCCGGCGCACAACAGCGGCGCCGCGGACGCCGGGTCCAGGCTCTCGGGCACGTGCACGACGAAGTCTTCATTTGCGACGATCATCTGCGAATAGCCGCCCTGAGTGAAGGAATCGTCACGGTCGCGGCTTCCGAACACCAGAGTATGGCCGTTGAGGCAGTACTGCTCTTGTCCGGCGCGGCAATTGTCGCACTCGCGGCACGAGTCGACCATGCAACCGATGCCGACCCGGTCCCCGACGCAGTGCTTGGTCACTTGATCGCCGACTTCGGTCACCACACCGACGATCTCGTGCCCGGGGACGAGGGGGCTGACCGGCAGCGGACCGAGTTCTCCGGTGGCGAAGTGAATGTCGGAGTGACAGATACCGCAGAAAAGGATGTCAATCTTCACGTCGTGGGGACCGACGTCACGGCGCTCGATGGTGACCGCGGTCAGCGGCGTGCCTGCCGATGTAGTTCCGTAGGCGTTGACATTGGTGGGCATCAGAACTCCTCGTTGTGATCAGGGCTGCCGACCGGAGGACGCCAGTTCGGCAGAACCCCAGTCGAGGCCCACCGATCGCGTGTGGCAGTAACCGTTCTTCTTGGCATTGACAGATCTTTCGTGGACGTCCACCACCGCGCCGTCATCGCCACGTGGACGCCCGGGTTCTTTCTGCCACCCAGCGGCCGTCGCCAGTGACGGTGTAATGGATCTCAAGTTGTAGCGGCCACGTGCCGTGCCCGCCCCAAATGGTGGCTTCCGTTCTGGTTCGAGCCGTCAGAACCGGTGGCCCGTCATCGGTCTCGACGTCGACCGCAATGTCCTCGATTGCGTGGTATCGCATCCTGCCGGAGGCGACGTCAGCGAGCCATTCGGCCTTCGACTGTTCGTAGCCGGTCATGTGCGTGAGCGTGAAGTCGCGGCCGAGTAGCTTGCTCAGTGCAGCGGCATCGCCGTTGATCATCGCGGTGCGTTGGTGCGTGTAGTTTTCACGGACGGCTGCTTCGACCTCGTCCTTGGAGGTCATCGGGGGTCGTACTCGTCGTCGGTGACATGCTCGAGCCATGTTGTGGTCGTCGCCGGGTCGTCGGCGTTGTCGAGCATGGCCAGGTGTTCCATGAACGAATCTGTGGTCGCCCCGTGCCAATGCTCTTCGCCGGGTGGGCAGTAGATCGTCTGGCCGGGGTATGCCTCGATCCGCGTCCCACCTCGTGATTGCACCCACGCGACGCCCTGAGTGATGTGGAGGGTTTGGCCGCGGGCGTGGGAGTGCCAGGCGGTGCGGGCGCCGGGTGCGAACTGCACCTTCGCGACGGTCATCCGCTGGCCGCCGACGCGGGGAAAGGCGATCGGGTCCAGCCAGACGTCCCCGGTGAATTGCTCGGGCGGGTTCTTCGTTGTGGGGGTGCGGGGGTCGATCTGCATGGTGCCGCCTTCTTTTGGTCGGGTCGCCCACCGCGGGCGACGGGAATTCAGCGCGGGTCGACGCGAAGCGTGGTGGCTCGTGCCTGCTCGCTGGTGATTGCGTGAACGGCGGAACCGGTGCCGTACTTGTCGCGGTAGGCGGCGTCGATTGCATCGTCACGGGTGTCGTCGTGAGTGAATTCCACCTCGGCGTGGACGCCGCCCGCATCGATGACGCCGGCACCGGTGCGTTGCACCCCGCGGTACCAGGCGCCTTCGGTGCCGCGCACCGAGCGGATGTACAGCGCATCGTCGACCACGACATGCCACACGATCCGCGAGGTGCGCAACGTCCCGTCGAGCCGGTAGGCGGCGACATGTAGTTCGCCGTCGCGGTCGATCGCGGCCAGGTCCGTCTTGATCCAGTTGGTCATGGGGTCTCTCCTCGGTGGGCTGTTCCGGTCACAGGGGCTGCGCCCGGGGTCACGGGCGCAGGGCGACCTTGAGGGCTTCTCGGGAATCCATCAGCCGGTAGGCGTCGGCGGTTTCGTCGAGAGAGAGTCGGACATCGAACACCTTGCCGGGGTCGATGCGTCCGTCGAGCACCTGAGGAATCGCGCCTTCGAGATAGGCGCGCACGGGCGCAGGTCCGCCGGTGAGGGTGGCGTTCTTCCCGAAGAGTGAACCGAATCCGATGGGCGCGTTCTCGTACTGCGGGACGCCGACGCGGGAGATCACCCCGCCCGGGCGGACGATTCCGTAGGCCTGCTCGTAGGCGGGCATGTGGCCGACCGCTTCGAGGACGACGTGGGAGCCCTCGCCCCGGGTGAGGTCCATGACCTGGGCGATGCCCTCGGCGCCGCGCTCGGCGACGACGTCGGTGGCCCCGAACTTGCGTCCGAGGTCGGTGCGGGCGGTGTGGCGTCCCATGAGGATGATGCGCTCGGCGCCCATCTGGCGGGCGGCGAGGACCGCGGACAGGCCCACGGCGCCGTCACCGATCACCGTGACCGTCTTGCCTGCCTCGACACGGCCCATATGGGCGGCGTGGTAGCCGGTGAGGTAGACATCCGAGAGGGTGAGCAGCGAAGCAAGGAGGCTGTCGTCGGCGGTGGCCGGGTCGACGCCGGGCACCACGACGAGGCTGCCGTCGGCTTGGGGGATGCGGGCGAGTTCGGCCTGCAGTCCTCCGGTTTGCGGGGAGCCGTACCAGCCGCCGTGGACG
This sequence comes from Rhodococcus sp. CX, assembly GCF_015865005.1. NCBI lineage: Bacteria > Bacillati > Actinomycetota > Actinomycetes > Mycobacteriales > Nocardiaceae > Rhodococcus > Rhodococcus sp. CX. The sequence continues at coordinate 1,898 of NZ_JADZGH010000176.1, read as the reverse complement.
CAGGAGGTGTGGAACCCTTCGCGGCAGAACGCGCAGGTGTTGTCGGAGAACGCGAACGGGGCGATGACGAAGTCGCCCTTCTTGATTCTCGTGACTGCGCTACCGGTTTCCTCGACGACGCCGATGAGTTCGTGACCCATGGGGTTGGCTACCCCGGGATCCATGGAGTGGTACGGGTGCAGATCGGATCCGCATACACAGGCGAGCACGGTGCGCACGATGGCGTCGGTGGGCTGCTGGATGACAGGGTCAGGGGCGGTTTCGACGCGGACATCGCCGGCGCCGTACATGAAGGTTGCTCGCATGAAGAGGTGGCCTTTCAGGGGTGCGGGAAGGGTCAGGTTCGTGGGGTCAGGCTTCGGGGATGTCCCGGCCGAAGGTTTCGAGGGTGACGTCGGCCGGTTCGGGGCCGCCGCGGCGGCCGGTGTCGAGGCCGTCTATCGCGGCGAGTTCGTCCGCGGTGAGGTCGAAGTCGGTCACGTGGAAGTTCTCGGCGATGCGGTGCGGTGTCACTGACTTGGGGATCGCCGAGCGGCCTTGCTGCAGGTGCCAGCGCAGCATGACCTGCGCCGGTGTCTTGTCGTGGGCTCGGGCGATGCCGCGGATGGTCGGATCCTCAAGGGTGCTGGTGTGCCCGGTGTCCCGGTAGAAGGTGATGCCGCCGATCGGTGACCACGCTTGGGTGATGATGCCGCGGGTGTCGTCGGCGGCGAGGACGGCGGGCTGCCGGAAGTAGGGGTGCACCTCGACCTGATTGACCGCCGGAACCACGGTCGTTGACTGCGCCAGCTGCTCGAGGTGATCGGGCATGAAGTTGCTGACACCGATCGCGCGGACCTTGCCGTCCGCCAGGAGGGTCTCGAGTGCGCGGTACGCATCGATCGTGAGATCGAACCTGCCCGGCAGCGCTTGATGCAGGATCAACAGGTCGATGGCCTCGACTCCGAGCTTGCCGGCGCTCTTGTCGAACGCGTGAAGTGTGGCCTCGTACCCGTAGTCACTGATCCAGATCTTGGTCTCGAGGAACAGGTCCGCACGGTCGAGACCGGAGCGGCGGATCGCCTCACCGACTTCCCTTTCATTGCCGTAGGCCGCGGCCGTGTCGATATGGCGGTAGCCGACACGAAGTGCTTCGGCGACAGCATCGACGGTCTCATCGGGCGGAGTCTGGAAGACGCCGTAGCCGAGTGCGGGCATCTGCACGCCGTTGTTGAGGGTGAGGGTGGGTATTGCAGTGGAATCGGTGTTCACTGTCATGCCTTTCACGCTAGGAAGGATCGAGACGATGAGGCAGGCCCTGCTGGTACCCCGTTGCCGAGAACCGGTCAGGCGCGGGCGCGCCGACCTACCGGGAGAACCAGAACGGCGGCGGAGGCCAGCGCCGCAGCAAGGAGCACCGCGCCCGCGGCCATCGCGGCGGGGTAGCTCGAGGACACGGCCAGCACCAGGCTCATACCCAGTGCTCCGCCGAGCTGATGCACCGAGTTGACGACGCCTGAGGCGGCGCCGGCCTGCCCGGGTGCCACTCGTGCGATGCCGGAGGCGGTCAGTGGCCCGAACGCGAGTCCTTGCCCGGCGCCGATCAGCACCATCGGCAGAGCGATACCGACTACGTATGCGGTGGCGTCGTCGACCAGGGCCAGCCAAGCCATGCCCGCGACGGCGAGTGCGAGACCCGTCACCAACAGCGCCGGGCCGCTGAACCTGCGCTGAATTCGCGGCACAGCCAGGGCGACGAGGAAGTTGACCACCGTCATCGGGAAGTATGCGCATCCGGCTGCCAACGCCGAGAACCCGCGATCGTCCTGCAGGTATTGGCTGGTGAACAGGAAGAAACACATCATTGCGCCGGGTTGCGTCCATCAGGATGGTGTACGAGCCGGAACCAAACGAACTGA
>NZ_JADZGH010000175.1:0-1143 GCF_015865005.1 Rhodococcus sp. CX | reverse complement strand
CCCCACCCCCGCACCCCATCGGCTGGCTCGACCGCGCCGACGGCACCGTCGTGCTCGCCGCCGCCCTCGCCGGCGGGGTGCTCCCGGCCCGCACCGCCGAATTCCTCGCCGCCGTCGAACGCCCGGTGGTGATCACCCCGTGGCGTTCGCTGCTGCTGTGTGACCTCGACGAATGGGCCGCCGAACAGGTCGTGCGGGTCCTCGCCCCGATGGGGTTGATCTTCGACGCGGACTCCCCGCACGTGGAGTGAACCGGCCGAACCGGTCCGGACGGCGCCGGATCCGCCTACCGTAGAACGGGTGAGTCCCGATACCGCCGGCTCCGACCACGACGTCTTCGATGTGATCGTGATCGGCGGCGGCCCGGCCGGAGAGAACGCCGCACACTACGCGATCAACGGCAGCGACCGCACCGCCGCGCTGATCGAGCACGAACTCGTCGGCGGCGAATGCTCGTATTGGGCGTGCATGCCGAGCAAGGCGCTGCTGCGTCCCGGTCAGATCCTTGCCGCCGCCCGCCACATGCACGGCGTCGAGCAGAAGATCAACGCGCACGGGGTCGACGCCGCCGCGGTGCTGGCCCGCCGCGACGAGTTCACCCACCGCCGCGACGACAGCTCCCAGGTGTTGTGGGCCGACTCCGTCGGCATCGACGTGCTGCGCGGACACGCCCGCATCACCGGGGAATGCACCGTCGCCGTCGACGGGGACCGCCCCCGCACCCTCCGCGCCCGGCACGCGGTGGTGCTCGCCACCGGCTCCGTCGCGGCCGTCCCCGACATCCCCGGACTGCGCGCGGCGCTGCCGTGGACCTCGCGCGACGCCACCAACCTCGTCGAGATTCCGCGGCGGGTGCTGCTCGTCGGCGGCGGGGTGGTCGCGTGCGAGGCCGCGACGTGGCTGCGCCAGCTCGGCGTCGAGGAACTCACCGTCGCGGTGCGCGGATCACGGCTGCTGCCGCGCGTCGAACCGTTCGCGGCCGCCGCCGTCGCCGACACCTTCGGCCGCCACGCCGTCGACGTGCGGTTCGGCACCGAGATCAGCCGCGTCACCCGAGAAGACGCCCGCGACACCGGGATCGGGCGCATCCACGGCGGCCCGGCGACCGTGCAGCTCGACGACGGCACCACCGTCGAGGTCGAC
>NZ_JADZGH010000174.1:1760-2957 GCF_015865005.1 Rhodococcus sp. CX | reverse complement strand
ACACCCCACCAACCCGCACACCCACATCCACCGCACACTGCGCCAGCACGCGGACGAAGCGGTCGACCAGATCGGTCGTCAGCGCCGCCGGCAGATCGGGGTGGTACTTGACGATCAGCTCCAGCTGTTCGCCGGGCAGGACGAGCAGCGTCAGCGGGAAGCTGGTGCCGTCGTCGATGCCGCGCAGCTGCACGTCGAGACCGCTGCCGGCGGTCGCCCCGGTGAAATCACCCGGATAGTTCTCGAACACCACGAGGGTGTCGAACAGTTCGTCGAGACCGGCGATCCGGTGCAGGTCCGCCAGGCCCACGTGGTGGTGCGCCTGCAGGGCGGCCTGCTCGGCCTGGACGCGGCGCAGCAGGTCGGCGACGGTTTCCGCGGGACGCAGACCGACGCGGACCGCGATCGTGTTGACGGTCATGCCGATCATCTCGTCGATGCCGTCGAGGTCGGCCGCGCGGCCGGAGACCGCGGTGCCGAAGAGCACATCGTCGCGGCCGGTGACGGCTCCTAGCGCCAGCGACCACGCGACCTGCACGATGGTGTTGAGCGTGACACCGGTTTCGCGGCGGAGCCTTTCGAGGCCCGACACGGTCTCGGCGTCGACGGTGAGGGTGTGGTCGACGCACGAACCGGGCGCGAGGGTCCGGCCGGCCGCGAGCAGCGTCGGCTCGGTGACGCCGTCGAGCGCCGCCGTCCAGGCCGCCCGGTCGGCGGCCTCGTCGCGGTCACCCAGCCAGGTGAGGTAGTCGCGGTAGGGGCGCGCCGGTGCCGCGACCGCGGGTGCCGCGCCGATTGCGATGCCGTTGCCGTAGGCGCGCAGCAGGGCGTCGATCACCAGCGGCAGGGACCAGCCGTCGAACAGCAGGTGGTGATGCGTGAGCAGCATCCGGTGCTGTCCGGATCCGATGTGTACGAGCGTGATCCGCATCAGCGGCGGCGCAGCGAGGTCGAAGCGGGTCTCGCGGTCCTGCTCGGCGATTTCGGCCCAGCGTCGGTCCAGTTCCGCTCCGGCCGCGGCGGACAGGTCGATTTCGTGCCACGGCACGGCGGCGCCGGCGGTGACGACCGCGACCTGGCGGCCGGCATCGGTGGTGGTGAATGCGGACCCGAGCTGGGTGTGCGCGGCGAGCACCGTGTCGGCGGCTGCCCGCAACCGGGCGGTGTCGAGGTCACCGGTGATGTCGAGCGCCATCT
>NZ_JADZGH010000174.1:0-1750 GCF_015865005.1 Rhodococcus sp. CX | reverse complement strand
CGTCGTGCCCGGTGGTGTCGAAGGTCGACTCGAACATCAGGCCCTGCTGCAGCGGCGTCAGGGGCAGGACGTCGATCGCCGACGGATAGCGCGCGGTCAGCTCGTCGAGCTCGTCGAAGTCGACGGAGGCGAGAACGTCCGACGGCGTCAGTCCACCGATGGAACCCGAACGACCGTGTGCAGCAATACCTTCCAGAAGTGCCGGCCACAGTTCCGCGGCGCGGTCGACGACACCGGCCCGCAGCGCCGAGGCCGCGAAGCGCCACTGCGCGACGACGCCGGCGGCGGTGGCCGCGGCGTTGACCTCGATCGGATGCGTCATGGGCATCGTCGGGTCGGAGGACACGCCGAGGGTGCCGACGCCGTCCGAGTTCTCGACGGGGCACAGCGTCCAGACCCCGCCGGTTCCCGTGGCCGGGGCGGCGTCGATGCGGCCGAGGTAGTTGAACAGCACCGAGTGCGCGGCCCCGCCGGTGAGGTCGGCGGCGTGCTCGCCGCGGTATCGGGTGAGCAGTCCGTAGCCGATGCCGCGGTTCGGGACGGCGCGGATCTGCTCCTTGATGTGCTTGACGAGACGTCCGGCTGCGGAGGATCCGGCGGCGACCGCGTCGAGGTCGACACCGGCCACGTCGAGCCGCAGCGGGTACAGCGTGGTCAGCCAGCCCACCGTGCGGGACAGATCGAGTTCCGGTGCGATCGAATCGGATTCGCGACCGTGACCTTCGACGTCGACGACGAGCGCGGTCGCGCCGGCTTCCTCGGATGCTGTGGCCAGCGCGGCCGCCAGGGCGGCGAGCAGGATCTCGTCGACCCCGACGCGCAGCGCCGGGGCGACCACCGACGACAGCATCTCGAACACGTCGGGTGCCACGGTGATTTCCCGGACGGTCGACGCGGCGACGGTGTCCACCGCCGGATCGAGGGCGCGCTCGGTGAGCGCGACGGCACCGGCCGGGTCGACGATCCCCCGCCACAGGTCCGCATCGTCGGCCGCGAGGTCGGCGGCGGCTTCGAGCGCCCGACTCCACGTGCGGAAGGACGTGGCGGGTCGTTCGAGCGATCCCGGCCGTTCGCACAGCCGACGCAGGTCGTCGAGCAGGATGTTCCAGGACACCGCGTCGACGACGAGATGGTGGGCGACGATGAGCAGGCGAGCAGCGGGTGCGTCGTCGAGCAGGACGAACACGACCATCGTTCCCGATGCCGGGTCGAGGCTGCGGTAAGCGGACTGCACCGGCTCGGGATCCCCCGGATCGCGTTGCTGCAGAACGATTTCGGGTGCAGGCTCGGTGGGAACCTCGAGGGTCCGGCCGTAGGTGGGGTCGTCGACGACCCGGGCCCGGAGCACGTCGTGGGTCGCGACAAGCGCGTTCAGCGCGGCCTCGAGTGCGTCCTCGGTCAGATCGGCGGGGAGCGTGACCACCCGGGCCTGGGCGTACCCGTCGACCCACGCGCCGTCGTGCGCGAGCAGATCGGTGATCATCGCGGTCGGCACGACGACACCGAGCGAGTCCTGCCGGTCCTCGGCCGCGGCCATCAGCGTGTCGGTCGGCACGGCCCGGGAGGCCAGACCCGCGGGGGTGGGCGCTTCGAAGACGTCACGGGACGTGAGGGCGAAACCGGCACGGCGGGCTGCGGTCACGACGCGCAGCGCGACGATGGAGTCGCCGCCGAGATGGAAGAAGTCGTCGTCGACACCGACCCCCTCCACACCGAGCACGTCCACGAACACCGAGCACAACACCCGCTC
>NZ_JADZGH010000173.1:484-5166 GCF_015865005.1 Rhodococcus sp. CX | reverse complement strand
GTGTCGTCGAGCGGGGCCGGGGTGGAGGTGTACCCGCGCAGCGGGGTGCGGAACTGTCCTTCCCAGTCGACGATGCGTTCGCGCCAGAGCCGGCGCAGCAGATGGTAGTTCTCGATCGCGAGCGGAATGCCCTGCCGGATGTCCTTGCCGAACCAGGGATAGACCGGGCCGGTGTTGCCGCGGCCCAGCATCAGGTCGACGCGGCCGTCGGCCAGGTGCTGCAGCATCGCGAAGTCCTCGGCGATCTTGACCGGGTCGTTCGTGGTGATGAGGGTCGTCGCGGTGGACAGTTTCAGCCTCGTGGTCTTCGCGGCGATCCAGCCGAGCATCGTGGTCGGTGAGGACGGCACGAACGGCGGGTTGTGGTGCTCGCCGGTCGCGAAGACGTCGAGTCCGACCTCCTCGGCAGCGAGGGCGATCTTCGTCATCGCGGTGATGCGTTCGTGTTCGGTCGGCGTGCGGCCCGTGATGGGATCGCGGGTCACGTCGCCGATGGTGAAGATGCCGAACTGCACTGCCGTACCTCCGTCATGTATTTGAACAGTCAACTACTTGAACGGGATGGCGCCTCGCAGGTATTCCCCGGCGCGGCCGAGCACGCCGTCCCCGGGTCGCCCTACCGGCGAATCACACTGCGATCACAACGCGATCACAGGGAGGTCGCAACTCGGTGCCTGAGCGAAACACGCCCTCCGACCTGCGGCGGAATGCCGGGCTCCGGTCGATGCGTCGGTTATCGTCGTTGCGAACCGTCCGACCACGGATCCCCGACCCTCGAGAAGGCAGGCCATGCAATCGTCTCAACCGCTGCCCGGTCGGCATCGCCTCGGCATGGAGAACGGCGTGCACTGCATCCTCATCCCCGAGGTGGCCGCTGCTCTCGCCGCGCACCGTCGCAACTGGTTCACCATGCTGCTGACGAACGCCCGGCACAGTCAGGCCGCGATGCGCAAACGCGCCGCGGCGCTGCCCACCCAGTGGGCCACCCCCGCCGTCAACTGAAGTCGGCCTCCGCACACACGACGCCGCGGCCCGCAGCCCTCGTACGAGAAGCTGCGGGCCGCGGCGTTTTCCGGCTGCGCCCGGGCAATCGCCGGAACACACACCCCGGGAACGCGGACGGCCCCGCACCGAAATCGGTGCGGGGCCGTTCGACGAACCGGATGGTCAGGCGTTGCCCGACAGCTTCTCGCGAAGCGCAGCGAGCTGCGCGTCGCTCGCCAGCGAACCACCGGCCGGCTCCGACGCGCTCTCGGCGCCGGACTCGGACGAGTAGTTGGTGCCGGAGACGCCGGCCTCGGCCTCGGCGGCCTCGTCGGCAGCCATCTTCTCGATCTGCGCGGTGTGCATCTTGTGACGACGCTCGGCCTCCGCGTAGCGGGACTCCCACTCCTCACGCTGCTTCTCGAAGCCCTCGAGCCATTCGTTGGTCTCGGGATCGAAGCCCTCGGGGAAGATGTAGTTGCCCTGCTCGTCGTAGCTGTCGGCCATGCCGTACTTCGACGGATCGAACTCGGCGGTGTAGTCCTCGTTGGCCTGCTTCAGCGACAGCGAGATGCGGCGACGCTCCAGGTCGATGTCGATGACCTTGACCATCGCGTCGTCGCCGACGGACACGACCTGGTCCGGGACCTCCACGTGGCGCTCGGCCAGCTCGGAGATGTGGACCAGACCCTCGATGCCCTCCTCGACGCGGACGAACGCGCCGAACGGAACGAGCTTGGTGACCTTGCCCGGAACGATCTGGCCGATCGCGTGGGTGCGGGCGAACTGACGCCACGGGTCTTCCTGGGTGGCCTTGAGCGACAGGGAGACGCGCTCGCGGTCCAGGTCGACGTCGAGAACCTCGACGGTGACCTCGTTGCCGACCTCGACGACCTCGGACGGGTGGTCGATGTGCTTCCAGGACAGCTCGGAGACGTGCACGAGGCCGTCGACACCGCCGAGATCGACGAACGCGCCGAAGTTGACGATGGAGGACACGAAGCCCTTGCGGACCTGGCCCTTCTGGAGCTGGTGCAGGAACTCGCTGCGGACCTCGGACTGGGTCTGCTCGAGCCATGCGCGGCGCGACAGAACGACGTTGTTGCGGTTCTTGTCGAGCTCGATGATCTTGGCCTCGATCTCCTTGCCGACGTACGGCTGGAGGTCGCGGACGCGACGCATCTCGACGAGCGAGGCGGGCAGGAAGCCGCGCAGGCCGATGTCGAGGATCAGGCCGCCCTTGACGACCTCGATGACGGTGCCCTTGACGGCCTCGTCCTTCTCCTTGAGCTCCTCGATCGTGCCCCAGGCGCGCTCGTACTGCGCACGCTTCTTGGACAGGATCAGGCGGCCTTCCTTGTCCTCCTTGGTGAGGACCAGGGCCTCGACCTCATCGCCCACCGAAACGACCTCGTTGGGGTCGACATCGTGCTTGATGGAGAGCTCGCGGGACGGGATAACGCCTTCGGTCTTGTAGCCGATGTCGAGCAGCACCTCGTCGCGGTCGACCTTGACGATGGTGCCTTCGACGATGTCGCCATCGTTGAAGTACTTGATCGTGGCGTCGATGGCGGCGAGGAAATCCTCGGCAGAGCCGATGTCGTTGACGGCTACCTGCGGCGAGGTGACGGTGGTGGAGGCCATGTGTTGAGTTGCTCCGGACGGGTTGATAGTCGGTTGGTCAATGTTCGGTCGGACAGACGGATCGCACACCGTGGTGAACGACACGAGATTCCGCCACGAATACCCGCCGATCGAGCCGTGAAGATCGAACAGCGGACACTCGCGTGGTCAAGGCTACGCGCACGGGCGCTACACCGGCAAACCCGGCCGCCGGTAACGTGGTCAGGATCGGGCCGCGGCACCGCGTGCCGCCGCGCCGGGAGTCGCTTTCCAGCTGCGGTCAGCCCAGTGGGGCGGCCGCCCGCTGCTCGAGCATGAGCGTCATCAACCCCGCCTCCTTGCTCTGTTCCTGCATCGCGCCGCGCGCGAACAGCGCGACCGCGCCGCCGGTGAGCCGGCCGTCGGCGGCCCGGGCCATGGCCACGGCCCCGGCGTGGTGACGCTGCATCAACTGCAGGAACAGCACCTCGGCGTCCCGGCCGCGCGCCGCGGACAGGGCGTCGAGTTCGTCGAGCGTCGCCATCCCCGGCATCGGTCTCTCGGCCGGCCCGGCCGCGGTTGCGTGGGCGTGGTCGCCGTCGTGCCACTGCATCGGATGCGGGTTGGTGGGCGGGGCCTGGGCGAGTTCCAGCCAGCCGAGCAGCATGCCGAGCTCGTAGCGCTGGGTCAGCTCGATCCTGCGTGCCAGCGTCGCCACCGCCGGGTCGACGTCCGGGGACAGCCGCGCGGTCATCTGCAGCCCCTGCTGGTGGTGGGCGGCCATGTCCTGGACGAAGCCGATCTCGACGGGTCCGAGCACCGGGGCCGCCGGCGCGGGCGCTTCGGGGATCACCAGCGGCCGCAGCGCCGCCCCGATCACCAGCAGGAACACCGCCATCGACACCGCCGCGAGTCCGCGCAGCGCGGTTGCTGCGTTCACGACCCGATCGTGGACTGCTGGTTCGCGGGCGGGGTGTAGACGTCCTCGCTCAGACGCAGCGTCAGGAACCCGTTGTCCGAGCAGCCGACCCACAGGTCGTTGCCGCGCCATTCCGGTGGCGACAGGCACCAGTCGGCGGACAGGTCGCCGCCGACGACCATGCCGCTGCGGCTCGACTGCGCCTGGGAAAGGTCGAACTGCCCGCCGATCACGGCCTGCAGCACCGCGGGGGCGCTGAGCACCGGGACTCCGATCAGCGACGCCCACGCGTGCGACGAGTTCGGGCGGTCGAGGTTGCGGCCGGTCATCGCCGGCGGGTTGTAGTACGCGATCTCGTGCACGTCGAACGGGTCGCGGACGTCGAACACGCGGATGCCGGACGAGATCCAGCCGCACGCCAGCGCGGTCGGGTTCGCGGGACGGTCGGCCGCGCAGTAGTGCGATTCGTACGCGAACGCCGAGCCGCCCATCCCGGATGCGACCTGGCTGTCGATGTGCTCCGGCAGGTTGATCTCGAGCTTGATCGAGTGCACGATCCGCGGGTTCGCGTCGTCGGCGACGTCGATGAGCTTGACCCCGCCGGATCCGGCCTCGTCGACGGTGAACAGGTAGGGGTGGCCGTCGTAGGTGACCGGGATGCTGTGCTGGGTGGCCCAGCCGTCCGTCCACGCCATCTTGGCCAGTTGAACCACCTGCGGATTCGGGTCCCGGCGCTGCACGGCGGCGGTGTCGAGGACGGTGAGGCCACCGAAGTTGTTCGACAGGTACAGGCGGTTGCCGTCGGGGCTGATGCCGAATCCGTGGCCGGACAGCCCGATCCAGCCCTGCCAGATCACCCGCGGGGTCGTCGGGTCGGTCAGATCCACGGCGCTGAGCACCCCCTCGGTGCCGGAGGACCAGTAGGTCCGTCCGTCCGGCGAGAAGCCGCCCTCGTGCGCGGTGATCGGCAGCGGCATCTGCAGGTCGGTGCCCGGTCCCGGATTGAGCAGACGTGGATGCGCGCAGTCGGAGATGTCGTACACCGACATCAGCCCGCCCCCGAAGTTCAGCGGAACACCGGTGCCCACCAGCAGCTTCCGGCCGGGATGGACTTTGAGGCTCTCCCAGGTGCCGGCGAGCATCGCCGGTTCGGTGAGGGTGGTGGTGGGCACCGGGT
>NZ_JADZGH010000173.1:0-474 GCF_015865005.1 Rhodococcus sp. CX | reverse complement strand
GGTAGGCGCAGTGGTCATAGCTCGCGGACACGATGCCGGCGCCCGCGCCGGGGAATCCACCGATCCGGGTGATGTTGCAGGCATAACCCTGCGTGCTGCGTCCGTTGTCGCGGTCGGCGGCGGGCACGTCGCCCTGGAGGCCGGTTTCCGGCCGGGAGTCCGGACCGCAGTCGGCGCGGGTGGCCGCGGTCGCTGCCACCGCGCCGACCTCCTGGACGATTCCCGACGTGTCCGGCGCGGGCGGGCCGGCCGCGGCGACTCCGGCCGGCAGTGCGAGTGCCAGCGCCAGCGCGCAGGACAGACGGCGACGGACGGTACTTCCTCGAGCCACGATCGAATCCCCCCGTCCGGGATCGGGTACCGGATCGAGACACGAGTGTGCTTGCTGTCACATTGAGGTGTCAATCGCCCCTCCCGTCACACCGGCGTAGCGGCGGGCGTGGCGCTGGAGTCGGGCGCGCATCCCCGCACCCC
>NZ_JADZGH010000172.1:23950-31457 GCF_015865005.1 Rhodococcus sp. CX | reverse complement strand
GCGTGGGACCGGCAGCGGCAGGCCGAGGAGGCCGCCCGCGCCGCCGCCGAGGAGGCGGCACGGCAGGCGGCAGTGGAGGCGGCGCAGCGGGTCGCGGCGGATGCCGCGGCGCGCGCCCGCGCCGCCGAGCTCGCCAACGGCCAGCGCCCGCACACCCAGATCGACGGTTATCGCGTCGACCCCGGCGACTGGGCGGGCGCCGAAACCCCGCTGCCGGACGACGAGGACGAGGACGACACCTCGACCGCGGATTCGTCGGGGGATTCGTCGACCGGGGACTCCTCCACCGGAGATTCGTCGACCGGAGGTTCCTCGACCGGAGGTTCCTCGGCCGAGGACGACACGGACACCGGGGACGGCTCGGACACCGGAGACAGCTCGGACGCCGGGGAGGGCACGGACACCGAGGACACCGAGGAGCCGAGCAGCAGCGGCCGGGACTGGGGCAACCCGGACCCCGGCGACCCGATCGACGAGAGTTCCGTCTCGCCGTCGACGCCGAAGTCCAAGCCCCGCACCACCCCGCGGACGACGATCACCGGCCCCGCCGCCGTCGAAACCGTGATCGATCGCGCGATGTCGCAGATCGGTGTGCCCTACGCGTGGGGCGGCGGCGACGAGAACGGCCCCACGCGCGGCATCCGCGACGGTGGCGTCGCCGACAGCTACGGCGACTACAACAAGGTCGGCTTCGACTGCTCCGGACTGATGATCTACGCGTTCGCGGGCATCGGGATCTCCCTGCCGCACTACACCGGCTACCAGTACACCGCAGGCAAGCAGGTGCCGTCGGCGGAGATGAAGCGCGGCGACATGATCTTCTACGGCCCCAACGCGAGCCAGCACGTGGCGCTGTACCTCGGGGACGGGCAGATGCTCGAGGCCCCGCAATCGGGTTCGCACGTGAAGATCTCCCCGGTTCGCTGGGCCGGAATGACGCCGTATGTGGTGCGGATGGTGTCGTGACAGCGTCCTGACCTGGTACTTCTCGATCGCCGCTCCGCGCAGGGCAGCATGCGCGGGGCACGGTGGCGGCGCCGGGCAGCCACACCTGGAATAGTGGTGCCCGAATGTGATCTCCAGCGGAACGACCTAGGCGAAAGCGGTGGATTCTTGGTGACCTCACGTGAGGGTGGGACGTCGGGCACGAATACCCAGGGCAATGCCCAGGGCGCGAATACCCAGGGCGCGACCGAGCAGGGTGCGACCACGCAGGGCCCGGGTTCGGCTCCGGCCCTATCGAAGGACGGGACGAAACCGCCCGCCACACCCGGCCAGGTGTCGGACGCGCAGCTCCTCGAGAGAGCGATCTACGAGGTCAAGCGCGTCATCGTCGGCCAGGACCGGCTCGTCGAGAGAATGCTCGTCGGTGTCCTCGCCAAGGGCCACGTGCTCCTGGAAGGTGTCCCCGGCGTCGCGAAGACCCTGGCCGTGGAGACGTTCGCGAAGGTGGTGGGCGGCTCGTTCTCCCGCGTCCAGTTCACCCCCGACCTGGTGCCCACCGACCTCGTCGGTACCCGCATCTACCGGCAGGGCCGCGAGGAGTTCGACACCGAGCTCGGGCCGGTGGTCGCGAACTTCCTGCTCGCCGACGAGATCAACCGCGCGCCCGCCAAGGTGCAGTCCGCGCTGCTCGAGGTGATGGCGGAGCGGCACGTCACCATCGGCGGCAAGACGTTCCCCATGCCCGAACCGTTCCTGGTGATGGCCACACAGAACCCGATCGAGAACGAAGGCGTGTACCCGCTGCCCGAGGCGCAGCGCGACCGCTTCCTGTTCAAGGTCCTCGTCGACTATCCGACGGTCGAGGAGGAACGCGAGATCGTCTACCGCATGGGTGTGTCCGCACCCGAACCGAAGCAGATCCTCGACAACGCCGAGCTGCTGCGCCTGCAGGACGTCGCCAGCCGGGTGTTCGTGCACCACGCGCTCGTCGACTACGTGGTGCGGGTGATCTTCGCGACCCGCGCCCCCGCCGAACTCGGCCTTGTCGACGTGGACGGCTGGATCGCGTACGGGGCCTCGCCGCGCGCGACCCTCGGCATCATCTCGGCGGCCCGGGCGCTGGCCCTGGTCCGCGGCCGCGACTACGTCGTTCCGCAGGACGTGCTCGACGTCATCCCGGACGTGCTGCGCCACCGACTGGTGCTGTCGTACGACGCGCTCGCCGACGAGGTCACCGCCGACCAGATCATCAACCGGATCCTGCAGACCGTCGGCCTGCCGCACGTCGCACCGCAGGTCAACGCGCCCAACCCGCCGGCTCCCGCACCGGCGGCGCCGGCCGTGGGTGTCCCGGCCGGCCCCGAGGCGGGTGCGGGGCAGCGGTGAGCCCACGCGCGCACGGGTCGCCGCCGACGTTCCGGTCCGGCGAACTGCGAGATCCCGCACTGACCGCGGCGCTGCGCACCCTCGAGCTCACCGTGCGGCGCCGGCTCGACGGCGTGCTGCACGGTGATCACCTCGGCCTGATCCCGGGACCCGGGTCCGAACCGGGCGACGCCCGCGAATACCAGCCCGGCGACGACGTGCGGCAGATGGACTGGTCGGTGACCGCCCGGACCACGCATCCGCACGTGCGGCAGTCCGTCGCCGACCGCGAACTCGAGACGTGGCTGGCCGTCGACCTGTCCGCCAGCCTCGATTTCGGCACCGGCGTCTGCGAGAAACGCGATCTGGCGGTCGCGGCGGCCGCGGCCGTCGCGCACCTGACCAGCGGCGGCGGCAACCGCATCGGCGCGGTCGTGAGCACCGGGCACGAAATCACGCGTTTCCCGGCGCGCGGCGGCCGCCTGCACGCCCAGGCGATGCTGCGGTCGATCGCGACCACCCCGCACGCGCCGGACGGCACCCGCGGCGACCTGCGCGGCGCGATCGAGGCGCTGCGCCGGCCCCAGCGGCGGCGCGGCCTGGTCGTCGTCGTCAGCGACTTCCTCGGACCGGTCGACTGGGAACATTCCCTGCGCGCACTGTCCGGCCGGCACGACCTGCTCGCGGTCGAGGTACTCGACCCCCGCGACCTCGAACTCCCGGATCTGGGCGACGTGGTGCTGCACGACCCGGAGACCGGACGCACCCGCGAGTTCACCACCACCGAACGGTTGCGTGCCGACTACGCCGCGGCCGCCGCCGAGCACCGGACCGAGGTGCAGCAGGCCCTGCGCCGCTGCGGCGCCCCGCAGATGACGCTGCGCACCGACCGGGACTGGATCGAGGACATCGTCCGGTTCGTCGCCGCCCGCCGGCACAGCTTCGGCGCGCCGGCCAAGGGGGTCCGATGAGCTTCTCCGACTTCTCGTCACCGTGGTGGCTGCTGTTCCTCGTCGTCGTCGCGGCGCTCGCCGTCGGCTACGTCCTCGTCCAGCGTCGCAAGCAGCGGCACGCGCTGCGCTTCAGCAATCTCGAGATGCTCGAGAAGGTCGCGCCGAACCGGCCCGGTCCCGCCCGGCACATCCCGGTCATCGCGCTGCTGTCCGCGCTGGCGCTGCTCACCGTCGCGTTGGCGGGCCCGACCGCCGAGCAGCGCGTCCCGCGCAATCGGGCGACGGTGGTGCTGGTCATCGACGTGTCGCTGTCGATGGAGGCCACCGACGTCGCGCCGAACCGGCTCGTCGCCGCGCAGCAGGCCGCCAAACAGTTCGCCGACGACCTGACCCCCGGCATCAACCTCGGCCTGGTCGCGTTCTCCGGTACCGCCTCCGTGCTGGTGTCGCCGACCACGAACCGCGAGGCCACCAAGTCGGCCATCGACCAGCTCACCCTCAGCGAACGCACCGCCACGGGCGAGGCGATCTTCACGGCGATGCAGTCCATCGACACCCTCGCCGCGGTGCTCGGCGGCGGTGACCAGGCGCCACCGGCGCGGATCGTGCTGCTCTCCGACGGCAAGCAGACCGTGCCCGAGAGCCCCGACGACCCGCGCGGCGGCTTCACTGCCGCACGGCAGGCCGCCGACAAGGGCATCCCCGTGTCGACGATCTCCTTCGGGACCGAATACGGCACCGTGACCATCGAGGACGAACGGATCCCGGTGCCCGTCGACGACCCGTCGCTCAAGGAGATCGCCAACCTGTCCGGCGGCGCCTTCTTCACCGCGTCCAGCCTCGAGGAACTCGAGGACGCCTACGACACGCTCGAGGAACAGATCGGGTTCGAAACCACCCGCGGTGACGCCAGCCGGCCCTGGCTGGTGCTCGGTGTGCTCGCCGCCGCGGTGGGTCTCGGTGCGGCGCTGGTCCTGCGCCAGCGGCTGCCCTGACAGCTTCCTTCCCCTTCGAGGTCCCGGCGGATCTCGATCGATCACCAGATAGGGTTCGACACCATGACCGACGCACCGACAGACGTTTCCGCTCCCGCCGGCCCGTCCCGCCCCGCCGAGACCCCACGCTCGGTTCTCGTCACCGGCGGCAACCGCGGCATCGGCCTGGCCGTCGCCCGGCGGCTGCAGGCCGACGGCCACAAGGTCGCCGTCACCCACCGCGGCTCGGGAGTGCCCGACGGATTGTTCGGCGTCGTCTGCGATGTCACCGACAGCGACTCCGTCGATGCCGCCTTCAAGCAGGTGGAAGAGCACCAGGGGCCGGTGGAGGTGCTCGTCGCCAACGCCGGCATCACCGACGACACGTTGCTCATGCGGATGACCGAGGAACAGTTCACGAAGGTCCTCGACGCCAACCTCACCGGCGCGTTCCGCTGTGCCAAGCGCGCCAACCGGGCGATGTTGCGCGGCCGCTGGGGCCGGATGATCTTCCTCGGTTCCGTCGTCGGCATGGCCGGGCAGGCCGGCCAGATCAACTACGCCTCCTCCAAGGCCGGCGTCATCGGCCTCGCCCGCTCGGTGACCCGCGAACTCGGGTCGCGGTCGATCACCGCGAACGTCGTGGCCCCCGGCTTCATCGAAACCGACATGACCGCCGAGCTGTCCGACGATCTGCGCGACACCGCGAAGAAGTTCATCCCGCTGCAGCGCCTCGGTCGCCCGGAGGACGTGGCAGCCGTCGTCAGCTTCCTCGCCTCCGAGGACTCCGCATACGTGTCCGGCGCGGTCATCCCCGTCGACGGCGGCATGGGCATGGGGCACTGACGGCGCGAACGCCGCGACCGTAACCGACACTCACTGGAGGACCGACACACTCATGGGCGGACTGCTCGAGGGCAAGACCATTCTCGTCACCGGCATCATCACCGACTCGTCGATCGCGTTCCACACCGCGAAGGTGGCGCAGGAACAGGGCGCGAAGGTGATCATCACCGGTTTCGACCGGCTGCGGCTGATCGATCGGATCGCGCAGCGGCTCCCGCAGCCGGTGCCGCCGGCGATCGAACTCGACGTGCAGAATCCCGAGCACCTCGCGGGGCTCGCCGACAAGGTGCGCGAACTCGCGCCGGAGGGCCTCGACGGCGTCGTGCACTCCATCGGATTCGCGCCGCGTTCGTGCCTGGGCAACCCGTTCCTCGACGCGCCCTGGTCCGATGTGGCCGTGGCCGTGGAGGTTTCGGCGTACTCGTACTCGGCGCTCGCGAAGGCGCTGCTGCCGGTGCTCAAGGACAACGCGTCGATCGTCGGCATGGACTTCGATCCGGCGCGGGCCGTGCCGTTCTACAACTGGATGGGCGTGTCCAAGGCGACCCTCGAGGCCGTCAACCGGTATGTCGCCAAGGAGGTCGGAAGCCGCGGCATCCGCTCCAACCTGGTCGCCGCCGGGCCCATCAAGACCCTCGCTGCCAAGGCCATCGCCGGTGACGCCACCGGACCGGGCGCCGAGATGAACCGGCTCAACGAGGGCTGGTCCGCGGCGTCTCCCATCGGCTGGGACGTCGACGACCCGACCCCGGTCGCCAAGACCGTGTGCACCGTGCTGTCGGACTGGCTGCCGGGCACCACCGGTTCGATCGTCTACGTCGACGGCGGCTTCCACTCCCAGGTCGGCTTCGGCGCCTGAGCGGGACACCGATCATGACGAACACCCCCGAGCCCTACGACGCGCTGCTGTTGCTGTCGTTCGGCGGACCCGAACGCCCGGAGGACGTGCGTCCGTTCCTCGAGAACGTCACCCGCGGTCGCGGCGTCCCCCCGGAGCGGCTCGAGGAGGTCGTGCAGCACTACCTGCACTTCGGGGGTGTCTCGCCGATCAACACCCTGAACCGGGATCTGATCACCCGGATCGAAGCGGAGTTCGCCGCGGCCGGGATCGGGCTGCCGGTGTACTTCGGCAACCGGAACTGGCATCCGATGATCGAGGACACCGTCGCCGCGATGCGCGACGACGGCGTCCGCAACGCCCTGGTGTTCCCGACCTCGGCGTGGGGCGGATACTCCGGCTGCCGCCAGTACCACGAGGACATCGCGCGGGCCCGCGCCGCCGTCCCGGACGGCCCGGCACTGACGAAACTGCGGCAGTTCTACGACCATCCGCTGTTCGTCGGAGCGGTCGCCGACGCCGTCCGGGCCGCCCGCACCGAACTGCCCGCGGACGTGCGCGAGAACGCCCGGGTGGTGTTCACCGCGCACTCGATCCCGCTGTCCGCGGACCGCACCGGCGGCCCCGCCGACGGCGCCGGCCACCTCTACAGCCGGCAGGTCGCCGAGGCGGCCCGGCTCGTCGCCGACGCGGCCGGCATCGACGACCACGACCTCGTGTGGCAGTCCCGTTCCGGGCCGCCGCAGGTGCCGTGGCTCGAGCCGGACATCGTCGATCACCTCGACGCCCTGCACGCGCGCGGCGTGAGCGCCGTGATCGTGGTGCCGGTCGGTTTCGTGTCCGACCACCTCGAGGTCGTGTGGGATCTCGACACCGAGGCGAAGCAGAAGGCCGCCGAGCTCGGCATGGGGTTCGTGCGGGCCGCGACCGCCGGGGCCGACGCCCGCTTCCCGCAGCTCGTCCGGGTGCTCGTCGAGGAAGCGGCGACCGGTCGGGAGCCGGAGCGGCTCGGTTCGGAACCGCTGCTCGGCGCCGGCCGCAACGGCGCGTTGTGCGCGGCCGGGTGCTGTCAGCTGCCGGCTCGGCCGACTCGACCGACGGCTCCCTGATCCCGGGTCACCCGCTGCTCTGCGCGGCGAGCGGGGAGGCGAACCAGCGCGGCAGGCTGCGGCGCAGGGTGACCGGCCCGTCGATCGCGACGGCACCCGAGCGCAAGGCCTCCGACCACTGCCGTTCACCGCGCCAGATCTCGGTGAGCGCCCGCAGATCCGCGGTGACCGCCACCGACTCCTCGAAACCGGGATCCACGTCGCACACGTCGACCTCGTCCGGGGTGATGACCAGCCACCACCGTCGTGACCCGCGCGGCGCACCGGTGAACGCGAACCGCACCACCACCCGGTCCTGAGGGATCGCGGAGCGGTCGACGTTGCGGTGCATGTCCCACATCAGCAGCTTCGGATCCAGATCCTCGTCGCCGAGCCGTCCGGTCCACCGCGACCCCCAGGCGCCGAGGGCGTCCACCACCGCCTCGAGATCCCGGCCGGCGGGGGTGAGCACGTAGCGGATGTCGCCACCGTCGGTGA
>NZ_JADZGH010000172.1:21082-23871 GCF_015865005.1 Rhodococcus sp. CX | reverse complement strand
CCCGACGCACGATGCCCGCGGCCGTCAGCTGATGCAGCCGGGTGGACAGCAGCGACGGCGACATCCGCGGCAGCCCCCGCCGCAGTTCGTTGAATCGTTCGCTGCCGAGCACCAACTCGCGCACCACCAGCAGCGTCCACCGTTCGTCGAACAGCTCCATCGCCTTCGCGACCGGGCAGAACTGGTGATAGGACGCGCCCATGCTCGAATGCTAGGCCGACGCGACCGGCCGTACCCGGCGATCGCGGTACAGATCCTGTACTGGAAGCGCTGCGTCGCCCGTTCCTACAGTCGAAGCACGACCCGATCATCTCCTCGAATCACGAATCGGGACGTATCCCGAAGCACGAGAAAGGAGGCCGGCGCACTCACCCTCCCGCACGAACGCGGGAGGGTCCGCGCCGGAACACACGATGAGCGAATCAACGACAGCAGCGATCGACGACCGCGCGTTGAAGGCGAAGCATCGGGCGATGTGGGCGCTCGGGGACTACCCGTCGGTCGCCACCGAGGTGATCCCGACACTCGGCCCGATTCTGGTGTCCGCGTGCGAAGTCGGCGCGGGAGACCGGGTTCTCGACGTCGCGGCAGGGTCGGGCAACGCGGCGATCCCCGCCGCGCTCACCGGGGCCACGGTGGTCGCGACGGATCTGACGCCGGAACTGTTCGAGATGGGCCGCCGCGACGCCGCCGCCGCGGGCGCGACCCTCACCTGGCAGGAGGCCGACGCCGAGGCGCTCCCGTTCGACGACGCGAGCTTCGACGTCGTGCTCTCCTGCGTCGGTGTCATGTTCGCGCCGCACCACCAGGCGGCCGCGGACGAACTGGTCCGCATCACCCGGCCCGGCGGCCGCATCGGGCTGCTGAGCTGGACCCCCGAGGGATTCATCGGCCGCATGTTCGCGACCATGAAGCCGTACGCGCCGCCGCCCCCGCCCGGTGCCCAGCCGCCGCCGCTGTGGGGGGACGAGCAGCACGTGCGGTCGCTGCTGGGGGACCGGGTCACCGACGTGCAGGCGCACAAGGAGAAGCTGCGGGTGGAATGCTTCGGCAGCGGCGAGGAGTTCCGGGACTTCTTCAAGGCGGCGTACGGGCCGACCATCGCGGTCTACCGGGCGATCGCCGACGAACCCGACCGCGTCGCCGCACTCGACCGCGACCTGGCGGAGCTGGGCCGCAGCTTCGACCAGGGCGGGGGAGCGATGGAGTGGGAATACCTGCTGCTCACCGCACGACGCGCCGGCTGACCGGACGCGAGGTCACAATGCGGAGCCGGTCTGCGCGACGGGTGCCAGGGGCTGCGGGGGTGCGTCGAGGCCGTGCACCGCACCGAAGTCGACGACGTCCGCAGCGTCGGTGCCGGCAAGGGCGTAGAGATCGTAGGTGCCCGTCGACGACGCCGGCGGGGTGAACGTCAGCTTCTCCTCGCGCACCTCGCCGGGTTGCAGCGTCACCTCGATCGGGTCGGCGACCGTCGCGCCGAGTCCGCCCTCGGGCGCACCGACACCGAGCCACACCCGGCCGGAGAACGGCTCGTCGCCGGCGGTGAGAACCACCGTGGCCTCGGCCTCCCCGGTCGGGGCGGGCACGGCTTCGATCTCCAGCGACACCTCCACCGGAAGGTCGATGTCCGGGACCTGCGGGCGGGTGGACGACGGTGATCCGTCCCCGATATCGGGCCAGTCGTCCGCCCACACGATCCGGTCGATCAGAGCCTCGCGTCGCTGAGCGCCGCTGGGCAGCTTGATGTCCCGGCGCGGGCTCGCGTGGTAGACGATCCAGTCGTCCCCGGCGTCGTCGGTGACGACGCTGTTGTGGCCGGGTCCGGCCCAGCGGTCGCTGCCCGCGAGGATCAGTGCGCCGCCCCCGTCGCCGAGATCCTGGCCCTTGCGGTCGAGATACGGCCCGGTCAGGGAGGTGGACCGGCCGGCGATCACCCGGTAGGCGGTGTTGCCGCCGTTGCAACAGTTCCCGGCCGAGACGAACAGATAGTAGAAACCGTTGCGGTGCACCACGAACGGGCCTTCGAACCGTTCGTCGGCGACCTTCACGGGGGTGCCGTCCGGCGCGGTGCCGTCCGGGGAGAGCGGGATCGCGTAGACGCCCTTGAAGTTTCCGACGAGCATCGTCTTCCCGGTGCCGTCGTCCCAGACGAACGGATCGATCGTGCCCTCGATTCCGACGTCCTCGGCGCAGAACACCGGCCGGCCCAGATCCGTCCACGGTCCCGCCGGGTCGGGGGAGGTCGCCAGGCCGATGCACGGATTCGAGACGTCGTTCAGCGAGTAGTACAGGTGGTACACCCCGTCGAATTCGTGGATGCTCGGCGCCCACGGGTGCTTGCCGGGATCGTGCCACGCGGGAGGCTGATCGAACACGTCACCGACGTACATCCAGTCCACGAGGTCGTGGGAGGTGAACATCCCCATCGTGTGCATCCCGCGGCCGTCACCCCAGTCGTCGGCCGTGCTGTAGAGGTAGAACGTGCCGTCCGGGGCGCGCAGGACCGACGGGTCCGCGGCCACCGGTTCGACGACCGGATTCGCGTGCGCCACCTGGGCGGGTGCGATCAGGGCGGCGAGCAACCCCAGGATCGCCGCCGCGATCCACCGTCCTCCGGAGCGGTGTCGGGCGACGGGTGTACGACGCGCCCGCGGCACGGTGATCCGATGGTTCTGCACGTCGCTCCTCGATGTCGGCCCAACCCGCCCGAAGTGCGACAAATGTATACGGATG
Source organism: Rhodococcus sp. CX (assembly GCF_015865005.1). Lineage (NCBI taxonomy): Bacteria > Bacillati > Actinomycetota > Actinomycetes > Mycobacteriales > Nocardiaceae > Rhodococcus > Rhodococcus sp. CX. Next base: position 21,135 of record NZ_JADZGH010000172.1, on the reverse strand, counting down.
TGACTCGTGTGACAGCAGATGCGGAAGGCCGACCGCGGGACCGTGACGCAACC
>NZ_JADZGH010000172.1:20431-21009 GCF_015865005.1 Rhodococcus sp. CX | reverse complement strand
GCGTCAGCCGCCGGTTGTCCGGCGACTGTGACGACCGGCTTCGAGCGCCGCGGCGACCGCGCCCAGCCGGGCCTGCCGCACGGTGGTCAACAGCGGCCGCAGCGCCGCCTCGCGGCTCGTCGCCGCGGACATCGACCCGGCCTGCAGTCCGGCGCCGCGCGCCGCGACGTCCAGGATCGCGGACACCTGGTCGGCGGAGTCGAGGATGCGCACGGCACGCACCGGAAGCGATTCGGGATAGCGGTGCCGGGCCTGCTGGGCGATCGCCTCGGCGATCTCCGCGCGCGGGTCGGATCGGCGACCGTCCGTGCCGACGGTCGGGATACCGGTCAGGGTCGCCGCAGCATCGCGCACCGCCTCGCGCATCGTGAACTCGGCCTCGCCGAGACCGGGACGGGCGGGCGCATCCGGCAGGGCCGGCACCGCGAACACGGTCCAGCGCAGCACATCCGGACCCTCCACGGTCGGGACCAGCCCGATCCCCGGCGCCCCGGGCGCCCCGACCAGGACGCCTTCACCGGCCGCCAGCGCCGCCGTCGCGAACGCGGTCCCGGCCGGCAGCCCGGAGACGTCGCCGG
>NZ_JADZGH010000172.1:17731-20326 GCF_015865005.1 Rhodococcus sp. CX | reverse complement strand
CCCCGCTGCACCTGGTGTTCGCGGACGACGACGCGGCCGCATCGGCCGCGTCGTCGTCCGCGAACACCAGGTGCAGCGGGGCCCAGGTGTTGAGGGCATCGATCACCTCGTCGGGCGCGGCGTCGCCGGACAGCCACACGCCCGCCCACAGGGTCAGGGTCAGGCTCGGGGAACTCACCGGCACAGCATACGGCGGCACGTCACACCGGCATCCCGGCGTGGCAGCCGCAACGGCACCACGCCGTGTCCTAACGTCGTCGGGCGTGAGCCCACGCGACATGTACGGCGGCGACATCTACGCCGGCCACGCCCGCACCCGCAAGCCGACGGTCCCGGAACTGGCGGCCGAGAGGGATCTCGTCGTCGAGGACGCCGCCTCGGGCTGGTGCGGCGCCGTCGTGGGCTTCGAACGCACCTACGACGGGGACTTCGTGCGCCTCGAGGACGGGCAGGGTCGCACCCGACTGTTCGCGATGCGCCCGGCCGCGTTCCTCGTCGACGGCAAACCGGTCACGCTGGTGCGGCCGAAAACCCGTCCGGCCGCGCAGAAACCGGCGCGGTCCGCGTCCGGGTCGACCCGCGTCGAGGGACTGAAGGCGCGGGTCGCGCGCGGCAGCCGCATCTGGGTGGAGGGCGTGCACGACGCCGCGCTCGTCGAACGGGTGTGGGGTCACGACCTGCGCGTCGAAGGGGTGGTCGTCGAGCAGCTCGAGGGCCTGGACAACCTCGCCGAGCGGCTCGCCGAGTTCGAACCGGGACCCGGCCGGCGGATCGGGGTGCTCGCCGACCACCTCGTCGCCGGGTCCAAGGAGGAACGGCTGACCGCGAACCTCGGCCCGTACGTCATGGTCACCGGCCACCCGTACATCGACGTGTGGGAAGCGGTGCGGCCCAAGACCTTGAGCATCGCGGCGTGGCCGAAGGTGCCGCGCGGGCAGGACTGGAAGACCGGGGTGTGCCGGGAACTGGGCTGGGGCAGCCCGCAGGACGGCTGGCGCCGGGTCTACGGTGCGGTGTCGTCGTTCCGGGATCTCGAGGCGCCGCTGATCGGTGCCGTCGAACGGCTCGTGGACTTCGTGACCGAACCCGAGGAGGGCTGAGCCGCCCGACGCGATCCGTCAGCGGCCGCCGGTCTCGGGTGCGGGTTCGGCCTCGCCCGTTCCGGGCAGCCCGGCCCCGACGCCCCCGACATCGGTGATGGTCCAGTCCGATGCGCGGTCCATGGTCACCCGGTAGGTCGCGGTGGCCGCCACCCCGTCCGGGGTCTGCTTGCTCTTGGACACCATGTCGACGAACACCTGCACGACGAAGGTGTCGCCGTCGTTGCTCGCCACCTCGGCGGCGAGCAGACGTGCGGTGGAGGTGTACTCCATCTGGGTCAGCCACGGCGCGACGACGTCGACGGCCCCCTCGAGCTTCGGCACGAGTTGTTCACTGACACCGTCGGTCAGCGCGTCCCGCCAGGCGTCGAGATCACGGAAGTCGACCTCCGAGACGTTCAGCGCATATTCCGAGGCGACGGCCTCGGCTTCGGCCTCGGTGTCCAGCCGGCTCTGCAGGGCCTGCAATTGCTCGGACGAGTCGTCGGTCGCCCACAGCACCCCGAAGGTCACCGCGGCGACGAGCGCGAGCACCGCGACGATCGCGACGGTGCGGAACGACGACCACCACGGGCCGCGGCTGCCGGTCTCCCCGGTGCTCGGCCCGGCCTCGGCTGGATCCTGTTCGGTGACATCGGTTTTCGACATGACGCTGTCTTCCTTCTTCATCGGGGCACGCTCACGGTGAAACGAACACTGTCGCCCGGCATGGTCGCGATGGCCTGTTCGAGCAGGGTACCGAGGTCCATTCGGCCGACCACGGATCCGGTGGCCTGGGTGACGGGCCGCAGCGCGACCCCGATCGCGCCGAGTTCGGGGGCCATCTTCGACAGGAACTCGGCGAGTTCGATCTCCTGCTGACGCCAGGAGCCGAGGATCTCCTCGCCCTTGAGCACCGAGGATCCTTCGAACAGGTACTCGTACGAGATGCCGAGGGTCTCACCGAACTGGTCCAGCATGGGAGGAGCGGCGACCATCGCCGGTCGCACCCACTCCACATCGCCCATCATCCACATCAGGTCGCTCAGAACGGTTTCCAGCGAGCCCTCGTGCCGGGTCAGGGTGGACAGCAGCAGTTCGGCACCGCGACCCGCCGCGGGCATCGTCTCCTCGAGTCCTTCCACCGACTCGGTGAACGTGGCGACGAGTTCGTTCAGCGACTCCGCATCGGTCTGCTCGAGCAGTTCCGAGGTCGTCGCGAGGAGATCGGGCACCGAAGTCGGGAGTTCGACGACCTCGGTCAGGTGCGCCCCGTCCTCGAGATAGGGGCCCTCGGTCGACGCCGGGAGGAACGAGAACACCGGTTCGCCCAGCGACGACAGGTTCTCGACACGCATCGTGCTGTCCACGGGGATGCGGTGCTCGGCCTCGTACGAGAGGTTCATGCGCACGAACCCGTCGAGGTTCTCCAAACCGTCGACACGCCCGATGTTCACCCCGCGGTAGACCACCGACGATCCGGTGCGCAGACCCGCCGCGTCGCGCATGTCCACCA
>NZ_JADZGH010000172.1:8253-17721 GCF_015865005.1 Rhodococcus sp. CX | reverse complement strand
GCACGCCGACCACGAGATACCAGGTGCCCAGGATCATCACCACGACCAGGGCGAGCGCGGACATCCACGCGGGAATACGGGTCACGGCAGAGCTCCGATCATGCGCAGGAGAACCAATCCGTCGGCCGCCGGGCCTCCCTCGTCGCCGGCGATCGTCACCTGACGAATTTCGATGCCGGGTTCGAGCAGGAAGGGGACCAGCTTCTCGTCGACGAGCTCGACCAGCTCGGCCGCGTTGCCCCGCAGCTCACCGGCGGTCGGCGACGGTTCGCGCAGCAACGGGGTGAGCAGCTCGAGATTGTCGTTGATGTGCGGGAGGCGGGGGATCAGCCACTCCAGGCCCGTGACCATGGTGTTGACGTCGATGACGATGTTGAGCACGGCTTCCATGAAGTAGGGCACCCGATCCAGTCGGCGTCGCGCGGTGTCGGAGAACAGGAATCCCACCTCGTCGCGGGCGGCGTCGAGACGCTGGGACAGCTCGTCCGTTGCAACGACGATGCGATCGATCTGGTCGATGTTCGCGGCCGCGTCGCTCAGATCGGTGGAGATCGTCGCGGACAGCTCGCGGGTCTCCGCGGGGTCCTCGGGCAGCACCTCGTTCAGGCGCGCGATCGAATCCTGCAGCCGGGTGAGGCTGCCGCCGTTGACGAACATCGCGATCCGCTCGAGCATGTCCTCGATCTGGGGACCCGGATCCGTGTCGCTCAGCGGGATGGTGTCGCCGTCCCGCAACGGAGCGCCGCTCCCGTCCACCGGCGGCACCAGGGCGATGTAGATGTCGCCGAGCACGGTGTTCTGCCGCAGTTCGGCGCGGGTTCCCTCCGGCACGACCACCGACTCGCGCACGTCGATCCGCGCGACCGCGCTGTGCGGCCCGAGGTCGATCGCCCGCAGGGTGCCCACGGAGATGCCCTCGCTGCGGACGTCGGCTCCGGCCGGCAGGCTCAGCAGCGACTCGAACTCGAGGTTCAGCCGGTAGGTCGGTCCGCGCACCCCGGAGCCGGGCAGGGCGTGGTCGCTGGGGTCGAAGCTGCAGCCGCACAACGCCACCACGGCGGCGAGGACCACGCCTGCCAGCCGGCGCGAGCGGGTGAACGAACGGGTCACGGGGTTGCTCCGATCGTCGACAGGACCAGCTGCGGCAGCGGCACCGACACCGAGCGGGAGGACACCACCGAGCAGGTGTCCGGGGCGATCTGCTCGAGGGCCGCGCAGGTCAGCGTCGCGTCGGGGGTCGGCACCTCGGCTCGGGCCGGATCGAGCTCGACGGACACCGACCCGGGCCGGGTCTGCACCATCGTCGCGAGCATCGTCACGGTGCCGGGGATCGTCGCGAGCAGTTCGCTCGAGTTCTCGGCCCCGGTCCGCAGCATCGTCAGGGTGGGCAGCGTGGAGTTCAAGGCGTTCATCAGGTAGGGGAAGTGCTCGTTGAACAGCCGGTCGAGCGGGCCGACGGCCAGGGACAGCTTCTCGACGAGGATCTTCGCCACGACGAGCATCTGCTCGATGCCGGCCAGACCGGGAGCGAACGTCTGGATGGTGGACTTGACGTTCTCCCAGTCACCCGTGAGAAAGGTGGTCATCTCGGCGGAGTTGTCGAGGATCTGCCCGAGCTGGTCCATGAAGTTGTCCGGCGACGACAGCAGTTCCGCGAGGTCGCGCAGTTCGCGGTTCAGCGTCGGGCCGAGACCCTCGAACTCGCGTCCGGCGTCCTTCAGGGCCGATTCGAGCGGCGCCGTTCCGTCGGGGCCACGCTCGGTCATCTGCCGCACGAGCTCGGAGAACGATCCGAGTGCCTCCGACACGCTGACCGGGGTGCGGGTACGGGCGGTGTCGATGCACATGTCCGAGGTGAGCGCCGGGCCGGGTCGGGGATCGGCATCGACGAGTTCGACGCGCCGATCGGTGAGGATCGACGCATTGGTGATCACCGCACCGGTCTCGGCGGGAAGCTCCCGGTCGCCGACGGTCATGTCGACGCGCACGCGCGCGCCGTCGGGTTCGATCCGGTCCACGGTCCCGACGGAGATTCCCCGGATGGTGACGGGAGAGCCGGGATACAGGCCGTAGGAGTCCTCGAAATAGGCGCAGATCGCGTCGTCGTCCCGGGAGGTCGCGGCGAAGGCGGTCGCGCCGGCCACGGCCAGCGCCACGACGGTCACCGCGGGCACGAGTCGTCGTGAATTCGTCGTCAGTGTTCGCATCTCAGCACCGTGTTCCCGGCATCGGGAGACAGACATCGGGTCGCTGGACCGTCAGCCCGCTCTGATCGAGAAGTGCCTGCCCTTCGGGACCCGCGATCGCGGCGAGTCCGGTCAGCGTGGCACGCATGGAATTCGTCATCTCCTCGACGGACGCCGACAGTTCCGCGCTGCTGTCCGCGGCCTCCACGAGGTGAGGAATGAGGGGTTCGACCTTCTCCTGGTACGGGCCGCTGAGGAAGTCGAACAGGAGTCCGGCGAGCCCGGATAGCCCGTCGGCGAAGATCTTCACGTCCTGGTGGGCTTCGACGATCTTCGGTCCGAGGATGGCGTAGCCCCGGATGATCTCGAGCGCGAGTTCCTGGTTGTCGTTGGCCGTGCGGAGATATTCGTTGGACAGTTCGAGCAGACTTTCGATCTGGTCCTTCTGGTTCGCCATGACGTCCATGACGGCTTCGATATCGGTGACCGTCATGCGCACCGCGTCCGGGGATTCGCCGAGCATCGCGGCGGTCTCGTCCAGGGCCGTGCGCAACGCCTCGGTGTCGAGTTCCTCCACCACCTCGGTGGCCTCCTCGAACATGTCGTTCACCAGGAACGGGAGGGCCGCGCGATTCTGCGGGATGGGCTCGGTCAGCGGCTGCCTGCCCGCCGGGTGCACCGCGAGGTACAGGCCCCCGATGGGGGTGAGCATCCGCACCGACACCGAGGTCTGGTCCCCGAGGAAATGCTCGGAGTCGACGGTGAACTCGACGTCGACGTGGTCGTCGGCCAGGGTCAGCCCGGTGACCGAGCCGACCGGAACACCCGCGATGCGCACGTCGTCGCCGGCGGCGAGCCCCGCGGATTCCGGCAGCTGCAGCCGGTAGGTCGACGCCCCGACCGGGCGCAGATAGAGCGCGAGGACGAGGCCGGCGATCAGGGCGAGGACGAGCAGACCGGACAGCGCCCACCACATCTGGGTGCGGGGATCGGCATCCTCGGATCCGAAATCGAGGCGTCCGAACATGCGGGTGCGCATCAGGCACCTCCGTTGCAGATGGTCAGGGGACGGCCCTCGAGCAGCACGTCGGCCTCGATCGGCAACTGCACCGCGCCGTTGCTGCACTGCCGGGCCGCGTCGACGCGCGGGACGAGGGAATTGATCCCCTCGAAGATCCCGGGCAGCACCGACAGGGTATTGATGGCCGTCTCCGGATCCGGGATCACCTCGTCCACCCGGATGATGAAGTCGTCGTTGCGCTCGAGGAAGTCCTCGTGGCCGGGATAGGCACCGAGACCGAGCTGGGCGAGCAGATTCACGGTGCGGTCGACCTCCGACATCTCGAGGGCGCCGAGCTTGGTCAGGGACAGGAACTCGGTCATGCGTGTCACCAGCGGGGTGAAGATCGAATGGAACACCTCGAGGATGTTCTCGAGGTTCTCGGACCGGCCTTCGAGTTGCTCGTTCAGGGCCGTGAAGTTGTCGAGGAGGGTGCTCATCAGAGCGCTGCGGTCCTCGGCGTAGCTCGCGAGTTCGGCGATGTCGCGCATGACCGGGGTCGGGCTGGATTCGCTGCCCTCGATCAGCGCGGCGACATTGGTCGCCAGCCGGTTGTAGACGGCCGGATCCGCTTCGCGGAGAAGCGGTTTGAGGCCGTTGAAGACGGTGGTGATGTCGAACGAGTCGACGGTGTTCACCACCAGCTCGGCCGGGTCGAGTTCCTGGCCGCCGTCCTCGCTGCGATCGAGTTCCAGATAGCGCTGGCCCGTCAGGTTCTGGAACTTGACCAGGAGCCGGTCCGAGTCACGCAGCCGGTACTCGTCGAGCACGGTGAAGTCGACGATCGCGCGGTTGCCGTCGGACACCGAGATGTCGACAACCTTGCCGATCTGCACGCCGCGCAGGCGCACGTCGGCGTTCTCCTTGAGACCGAAGACATCTCCGAACTGGGCCTGGTAGGCGACGGTCGAGCCGCCGACGGGTCGTTCGATCGCCTGCACGATCAGCACGATGATCAGGGCGACGACGGTCGCGAGCAGCGCCAGCCGGACGGCTGCCTGGCGGGGAGTTCTCATCGGACACCCCCGGTGTTCTCGAGCGGAACCCGGAAGGCCGGGAAGGTCTCCACGAGGACGTCCACCCCCAGGACCACCCGGTCACCCTGCTGGTGCAGGGCACCGTCGGCGCCGTCCACGAGCCGGGCGACCTGGTCGGGGGAGACGGTGCGCAGGCTCTGGTTCATCGGGATCAGGATGTCGAGCAGCATGTCCACGGCATCCGAGGTCGGGCCCAGGGCGCCGACGATCTCACCGGACAGCGCGAGCACGAGATGCGAGACCTCGGTGATCGTCTCGCTCGCCTGCCGGGTGCGGAAATCGTCCTCGAGTTCCTCGACGGACGCGATCGCCGACAGGGTGTTCAGGGCCGACGGGGTGAACACGGCGATGCCCTCGGAGACGTCGGCGAACTTCGGCAGCAGCTCGCTCAGCGGCTCGTTCTGGGTGCGGGCGATGTTGCGCATCACCAGCAGCGACGAGGCGAGCAACGGCGCCATCTGCTGCGTCAGCTCCGCGGCACTGTCGATCGAGTCCGACAGCTGCGGCGTCACCACATCCAGCAGCAGCCGGCCGGAATCGCGCAGCACCGTGGTCACGGTGAAGTCCCCGACGTCGCCGAGGGCGAGGGTGCTGCCCGGTTCGATCGGCTCTCCGCCCGGCATCGGGATGAGTTCGAGTGCGGTGGAACCGAAGATGTTCGACGAGACGAACCGGGTGTGCATCGACGTCGACAGTTCGTCCAAGTGGTTCTCGTCCACGCTGAGCCTGACGATCTGATTCTGAGGCCCTGGGGCTCGACGTCGATCACCGTGCCGATCGACATGCCCCGCAGGCGAACCGCGGTGTCGGTGGAGACCCCGTCACCGAGATTCGTCGCGGTGACCGCGAATTCGACCTCACCGGACCGATCCGGCTCCGTCGCCCACCAGGCCGCGGTGACGACGAGCGCGGCCGCGACGACAACCGCGAGCCCGCGGATCCGTAACCCCCGGCGACCGGGCCCGAAGCCCGAATACTGTGCTGTGCTCACTTACTCCCTCACCCCGAGAAACTGATCGTCGCGTCGAGTCCCCACATCACGAGCGTGAGCACCATGTCGGTGGTCACGATCAGGACGAGGCTCGCGCGGATGGCCCGCCCGGATGCGATCCCGACCCCCTCGGGACCGCCGCTCGCGTGATAGCCCTGGTAGGCGTGCACGAGCGTCACGACCAGGACGAACACCACGACCTTGATCAGCGAGTAGATCAGGTCGACCGGCTCGGTGAACATGTGGAAGTAGTGGTCGTAGGCGCCCGAACCCTGGCCCTGCACCACGGTGACGGTCACGCCGGTGGCGGCGAACCCGAGCGCGAGCGCGATGAGATAGGACGGGACGACGGCACCGACCGCGGCGATGAGCCGGGTGGACACGACGTACGGAATCGAGTCGATGGCCTGGGCCTCGAGCGCGTCGATCTCCTCCGAGATCCGCATCGCACCGACCTCGGCCGTGATCCGGCACCCGGCCTGCGCGGCGAAACCGATCGCGGCGATCAGCGGCGCGAGCTCGCGCGGGTTGGCCAGCGCCGACATCGCACCGGTCAGCGGTCCCATCCCGAGCATGTCCAGCGCCGAGAACCCGACGAGACCGACCATCGCACCCGCGACGATGCCGAGGATGGCCAGGACCGGGGCGACGCCGCCGCCGACGATGACGGCGCGGCCGTTACCCCAGGTCAGGTCGGTGAAGATCGCGACGGTCTGGCGCCGGTTGCGGCGCAGGGCGTGTCCGATCCCGCGGAACGAGACGACGACGAAGTGCAGGTAGAGCCCGAGGGACTCGATCGGGTCCCAGGCCCGGCGTGCGTGACGCGTCCACCGCAGGCCCCTGGGCAGATAGGGGGACGGCGCCGCGACCGGGGTCTTCTGTGCGGCGCTCATCAGAGGAACCTCATCGGAACGAACATCAGGACCACCTGGGTGATGAAGAGGTTGACGACCATGCAGGCGATGATGCTGAGCACCACGGCCGCATTGACGCTGTCGGCCACGCCCTTCGGGCCGCCCTTGGCCTCGAGCCCGCGCTGGCTCGAGATGACGGCCACCACGTAACCGAAGACCGCGGCCTTGAGCAGACACACGATCAGGTCGGTGGTCGAGGCGAAGCTGCCGAAGGACAACCAGTACGAGCCCGGGGCCACCCCCTGGCCGAGGGAGGCGACCGCGAAGCTCGCGAGGATGCTCATCAGGATGATCAGCACGGACAGCATGGGGGCGACGACGACCATCGCCAGGATGCGGGGGGAGACCAGCCGGCGTTGCGGGTCGATACCCAGGGTGCGCAGCGCGTCGATCTCCTCCCGGATGGTGCGGGAGGCCAGGTCCGCGGAGATCGCCGACCCGCCCGCCCCGCCGATGAGCAGGGCCGCGGCCAGCGGCGCGATCTGCTGCATGACGCCCATGCCGCCGACCGCGCCGGCCATCGAGTTGGCGCCGACGTTGTCGGTCATGCTGCCGACCTGCACGGCGATGACCACACCGAGCGGCAGGGCGACCAGGATCGCGGGTACGGCCGACACCGAGATGAAGAACCAGCCCTGAACGATCGCCTCCCGCAGCGGGAAGCGGCCGGTGGCGATGTCGACGACGAGGTATGCGGTGGCGCGGAAGGCCAACCGGAGCGTGCGCCCGAAGGTGCGTGTCGCCTCGGCGCCGCGTGCGGCGACGGCCCCGCCGAACGGCCGGCCCCCCGGCGCGGCGTCGTCCACGGTTCGTGAAGTCACGTTGATCCCCCTGAGAAAACTGGTGGTGAAGAGCCGAGCGCGCAGCGGGCGGGTCCGGCGGGACCGCGTCGACGACCGCAGCGTCGGTACCGCGTCCGGGACGAATCCGGGGACGCGTTCGATGAACGGTGGAACCGGGTGTCAGACCTCCAGGGCAGCGCGGGCTTCGGGGATCATCCGCACACGTGCGGGGAGTATGCGGCCGGCGGCGCGCACGATCGCGATCAGTGCCCGGAACTCGCGTTCGCGGGCCGGGCTCCACGGCACACCCCAGATCTGCCGGACGTGCTCGGGGAAGGCACCGAACATCAGGGTCTCGACCGGCCGGCCCGTCAGCTTCTCCAGCAGCGCCGGCAGCGGACGGGGCAGTGCCGCGAGTTTCGGTTGGAGAGTTGCGATCACGTCCTGCTCGTCGACGAGTTGCTGCATCCGCCGGGTGCCGGGCGACATGGCGAGTTTCTCCACGACCCCCTGCTCGACGTACGTGCGCAGACCCGCGGCATCGGTGGGCATGTCCTGCTCGCGCACCCCGAAGAGCAGGCCGAGGCGGCGGCTCTCCCGGTAGAACGCTTCCACCTCGGCCTCGGGTTGCGGACCGAAGCAGACCGTGATCGCGTAGATCAGGGACTCGATCGTGGTGAGGTGCACCCACGTCCACACGTCGCGGTTCCACGCGTGGTACTTGCGCCCCTCGTAGTCGAGTCCGGTGATGGGCCGGTGCATCTCGCGCAGTTCACGCGCGGATTCGGCCACGTTCTCGCCGAAGTAGATCCGGTAGGTGTAGGCCAGGGTGTTCTCCGCGCGCACCGACGGCCGGCTGAACGACTTCGAATGTTGTTCGAGCGCAACCATGACGGTGGGATGCGTGCCCTGCAGCGACAGTGCCCGGAACAGGAACAGCGGCCAGATCCGCCGATCCGCCAGCAGGCGGACGAAGGTGCGGTCGGCGACGGGAACGTCCTCCTCGATGTCCACCGAAACACGTTGTGCCGGAGTGGTTTCCATCGCGATCTCCTCGGGTTCGGTGAGCGGGGGCCGGGACGGGGTCATCCGGCAGGCGGTGTGGGCGGCACGACGAGGAACGACAGCATCGTCCTGGCGATGCGTCGTACTCCGTCGTCGGTCGCCGTGGCGGGTCCGAGGTCGGGAGCCAGCCAGACGCTCGCGAAGAAGCGGGAGATGATCTCCGCGGCGGTCTCGGTGTCGAACTCGATGCCGGTCTCCCGCGCCGTGGATTCGAGCTCCTCGCGGACGGAGGTGAGCAGCATGGTGGCGATCTGCGGGTCGTGCATGAGGGGGAGTGCAGCGCCGTCGTCGACGAAGCGCCGGCCCACCGGATGGTTCCGGACGGTGCGCACGGCTTCGACGAGCCACTCGACCGACCTTTCGAGGGGGTCCTCGATCGAGTCGATCGCGGCGTGGAACTCGGTGACGAGGCGATCGAGTTCCCAGGCGAACGCGCGGGAGAGCAGCTCTTCCTTGGTGTCGAAGCGGCGGAACACCGTCGCGCGTCCCACGCCGGCTTCGGCCGCCACGTCGGTCACGGTGGTCCGTTCCAGGCCGTGACGAGCCAGGCACCGCATGGTCGCCGCGAGGATGGCGGCGTCGGTGGGGTCGAGGTCGGTGCTGTGGCCGACGAGTGCTCCGACCAGGAGCGAGCGGACCGGGGTGATACCCATAGTTCGGGAACGGTATCACCGATCTCACCGAGTGCAAATAACAAGTTCTAGCTAACCGAACTTATGTTTGTGCAGGCCTCTTGCCACCGGGCCTGAAACAGAGTTCATTCGACAGCTGCCCCCGATGGACCACGGGACTCGCACGGGAGCGGCCGCGGGCCCGAGCGGTTGTCGAGGGCGCGATCGGTGCGATGCGGACGCTCCCGACGCGGACCGGTCACGGCCGGGACGAACACCGGGGGCCGCGAGAACCCCGACGAGGGGTCGGGCAGCGTCGGTTTGCACCGGGCCCCGAGGCGCGGCGTCGGTGTGGTGGTGCCGGAGTGGATCTCCGGCGTCGGTCAGTCCTCGGTGCCGGTGCCGGTGCCGGTGCCGGTGGAGGCGTAGTGGCTGTCGGGAAGGACGAGCATGCGCGCGAAGCCGATCGCGCGCGGGGTCGTCTCGAAGACGGGTCGTTCCTGGCCGTCGCTGGTGGTGAACACGCCGACAGCTTCGAGTGGGCGTACGTGTTCGGGCTTGGTACCGGAGATCAACACGGTGATGTGACGGTGCTCGAGTTTGGTGATGGCGTCCTTGAGGACGATCGCGCCGGTGGCGTCGAGGGCGGTCACCCGCGACATGCGCAGGATCACCACCTTCACGTCCGCGACCTCGGCGAGTTCGAGGAGGAATCGGTGCGCCGCGGCGAAGAACAACGCGCCCTCGATGCGGTAGGCGACGATGTGCTCGCGCAGGAGTTCGTGCTCTTCGGCCAGGTGATCGCCCTGTTCGAGCGGGACC
>NZ_JADZGH010000172.1:6694-8041 GCF_015865005.1 Rhodococcus sp. CX | reverse complement strand
GTCGGCGCGGCCGGCGCGGGCGATGGCGAGGACGGAGGCGGTCTCGACCATCCGGACGGTGGTGGCCAGGAGCACCCCGGCGAGCGCGGAGAGGGGAATCTCGGCGACGAGACCGGCGGCCAGGTACACGATCGCGGCGAGGATGAGCGCGTGGGTCAGGGCCGCGAGCCGGGTCCGGGCGCCGGAGCGGACGTTGACCGCGGTCCGGGCGATCGCGCCGGTCGCCGGGACACCGCCGAACAGCGGTGCGGCGATGTTCGCCAGGCCCTGTCCGAACAGTTCCCGGTCGGGATCGTGGCGCGTGCCGACGGCCATCGAATCCGCGGCGGTCGCCGAGAGGAGCGACTCGAGCGCCGCCAAGGCGGCCACGGCGAGGGCCGGTGCGATCAGCGAGGTGAGATTCCCCAGGTCCAGGAAGCTCAGGGTCGGTGCGGAGAACCCGGACGGAATGGCGCCGATCCGGGCGATGTCCCAGCCGAACAGTTGCGCGACGACGGTCGCGGCGGCGACCGCGACGAGGGAGAACGGAATCCGCGGGAAGAAGCGTCCGCCGATGAGAATCGCCACCGCGACCACCAGCGCGATCGACGGTGTCAGGATCGACGGGTCCGCGACGAACTTGTGCACCGCGTCGAACGCGGACTGCCACACCTTCTCGCCCTCAGCGCCGGAGATGCCCAGGGCGGCCGGGACCTGCTGGAGAGCGATGACGACGGCGATGCCGGCGGTGAACCCTTCGATCACGGGGGCCGGCATGTAGCGGACGGCTCGGCCGATGCCCGCGAATGCCAGCGCGACCAGGACCACACCCGCGATCAGCCCGACCGCGAGCACACCCGTCGGACCGTACTGGGCCACGATCGGCACCAGGACCACCGTCATCGCGCCTGTGGGGCCCGACACCTGGAATCGGGAACCGCCGAACACGGCCGCGACGGCTCCGGCGATGACCGCGGTGGTCAGGCCTGCGGCGGCACCGAGGCCGGAGCTGACACCGAAGCCCAGCGCCAGCGGCAGTGCCACCAGCGCGACGATCAGGCCGGAGAGCAGATCGGCGCCGGGAGCGCGGAGCGCGGGTTTCCACTCGCTCCATCGGGGCAGGAGTGCGGCGACCGACCGAACCACGCCGGAGACGCGGTTACCGGTGGGGCCGGTCGTGTTCGCGGGCTCGTTCGGGCTTCCCAGTACAGACATGTGCAGCTTCCTCAGTGTGCCGAGAACCTTTCCGGCGAGGGAAAGCCGGGTGATGCGTGGTGCGCGGTTCGGTCGACTGTGGTGGACGGGTGTTGCGGATCGTTTCCCCCGGCCGGGCCTGTCGAGGGGCACAGGCCCGGCCGGGGGAGACGC
>NZ_JADZGH010000172.1:4137-6684 GCF_015865005.1 Rhodococcus sp. CX | reverse complement strand
TGCCGGGGCCCGGGGGAAGGCGCGGAACGCGGGCAGATCGACGTGATGCGTTCCGCGCCTGGGTCATGGGCCCGGCGCTGCGGCCGTCAGGCTTCGCGGCGGCAGTTTCGTGCTACCGGTGGATCCGCGCGCGTCGTGGTCCTTGTCGCTCACCCTCATCGTCCGTTCGTGCAAGGTGTGTATTTAGGAATCATGCAAGGTATGAAGTTTAGAAAAACCGCAATCAGCGGGTGCGGGCTGCGCCGCGCCGAAGCTCGGCCGGTCAGCCTGCCGAGTTGCCCACCAGTGTCGGGGACTCCGGTTGGTCCTCGAGCAGCTCGGCCTGTCCCGCGACCACGCCCGTGAGGATCCCCCTGGCGATCTTCAACAGATCCGCGACCTGCGGCGAGGTCAACGTGTAGGAGACCGAGAGGCCCTCCCGCCTGGCCGTCACCAGTCCGGCGCGGCGCAGGATCGACAGCTGCTGGGACAGGTTCGCCGGTTCGATCCCGACCTCCGGCAGCATCTCCGAGACGGCGTGATCACGCTCGCTCAGCAGTTCGAGCACCCTGATCCGCGCCGGGTGCCCCAGTGTTTTGAAGAAGTCCGCCTTCATCTGGTACAGCGGTTGGCGCGCGTTCGTGGCCATGGCGCCTCCTGTGGTCTCCGTCGGCCGGCGGCTTCCGGTCGAGGGGTTCTCGTCCTCGTCGTGGGAACGCATTCGTGCACCCTCACGCTCGGCGGAATCATGCCATGCGGAAGAGCTATTTGCGAATCTTAGCAATTCGCCAATTGGCGTTGCTGCCGACGGTGCCCGCGAGGACCGCTCTGCCTGGGCGTCTGCCCCGGTGTCCGATTTGTGGTTCGATGGTGACGTGACGGCATTGATCTGGCTGATCGCGGGTGTGGCCCTCGCCGCAGCCGAGGCGCTGACCGGAGACTTCGTGCTGCTCATGCTCGGTGGCGCCGCCCTGGTGACCGCGGGCGTCTCGGCTGCGACGGACTTTCCCGTGTGGGCCGATGCCGTGGTGTTCGCGCTGTCCTCGCTGGTGCTGCTGCTCGGGGTTCGACCGGCGCTGCGCCGGCGCTATTCGGCTCCGCCCGCGCTGACCACGGGTGTCGACGCGCTGCCGGGCAAACATGCCCTCGTTCTCGAGCAGGTCGACGAGCATTCGGGCCGGGTGAAGATCGACGGTGAGGTCTGGACGGCGCGCCCGCTCGACGAAACCGCGGTGTACGAACCGGGAACCACTGTGACGGTGATGCAGATCGACGGCGCGACGGCCGTCGTATGGAGGGGTGTCTGACGATGGAAGCGTTGATCGTGCTCGCCGTCCTGGTGGCACTCGTGGTGCTGGTCGTGGTCAAGTCGGTCGCGTTGGTGCCGCAGGCCGAGGCCGCGGTGATCGAACGGCTGGGTCGCTACTACCGGACCGCGTCCGGACAGCTCACCTTCCTGGTGCCGTTCGTCGACCGGATCCGCGCGAAGGTCGACCTGCGCGAACGGGTCGTCTCGTTCCCGCCGCAGCCGGTGATCACCCAGGACAACCTGACGCTGAGCATCGACACCGTCGTGTACTTCCAGGTCACCAACCCGCAGGCAGCGGTCTACGAGATCAGCAACTACATCGCCGCGGTCGAGCAGCTGACGGTGACGACGCTGCGCAACGTCGTCGGTGGGATGACCCTCGAAGACACCCTGACCTCGCGCGACTCCATCAACGGTCAGCTTCGGGGCGTGCTCGACGAAGCGACCGGCCGGTGGGGGCTGCGGGTCGCCCGTGTCGAGCTGAAGAGCATCGATCCGCCGCCGTCGATCCAGGAATCGATGGAGAAGCAGATGAAGGCCGATCGCGAGAAGCGCGCGATGATCCTCACCGCCGAGGGTCACCGCGAGGCCGCGATCAAGACCGCCGAGGGCGACAAGCAGTCGCGGATCCTGTCGGCCGAGGGCGCCAAGCAGGCCGCGATTCTCGAGGCCGAGGCCGACCGCCAGTCCCGGATCCTGCGGGCCCAGGGCGATCGGGCCGCGAAGTATCTCGAGGCGCAGGGGCAGGCGAAGGCCATCGAGAAGGTGTTCGCGGCGATCAAGTCCGGTAGGCCGACGCCCGAACTGCTCGCGTACCAGTACCTGCAGACGCTGCCGCAGATGGCGCAGGGTGACGCGAACAAGGTGTGGCTGGTGCCCAGCGACTTCGGTGATGCGCTCAAGGGATTCGCGAAGACCCTCGGCGCGCCCGGCGACGACGGGGTCTTCCGCTTCGAGCCGACGGCCGTCGAGGAGGAACTGCCCCGGCCGGAGGACGACACCGCCGAGGTCGCCGACTGGTTCACCACCGCCCGCGACCCGGAGGTCGCGCAGGCGGTCGCCGAGGCCGAGGCCGTCGCGCGCAAGCCGGTCGAGCCGGCGGTGCGCACGAGCGGGGAACCGGCCGGAGGACCGGAGTTCGGCACGCCCGGGGCGCTGCCGGCGTCGGAGCAGTTCTCGGCCGGCTGGGTGCCGCCCGCAGCACCGGACCTCGCGCCTCCCGCGTCGGAGGAACCGCGGCACCGCCAGGACTGACCCCC
>NZ_JADZGH010000172.1:0-4127 GCF_015865005.1 Rhodococcus sp. CX | reverse complement strand
GCTCGTGCGTGGTTTCGGTAGCGGGTGCTACCGAAACCACGCACGAGGGGTTATCGCCGGGCGAGCAGCGGCAGCGCCATCGCCACCAGGATCAGCGCCGAACCGAACACGGCCAGGGTGGACGCGGCCTCGCCGAATGCCAGCACGCCGATCGTCAGGGCCACCACCACTTCGAGATAGGACAGACCCGAGAGCTCGGCGGCACGCAGGTGCTTACCGGCGACCACCAGCAACCCCAGGGCGAACAGACCGCAGACGACGAAGAACCCCGCCGCCCAAGCCCAGTTGCTCGCCGTCATGCCCGACAGATCGGGCCGCGTCACCACGACCATCGCCGCGGTCGCGATCGCGCCGAAGGCGAAGTTCCAGAAGCACCGGACGTCGGACGGCATGTCGCTCCGGTAGCGGTAGCACAGCAGGGCGGCGCCGTAGAAGATCCCCGACGCGACCCCGAGCACGGTCCCCAGCGTCTCCTGCTCGCCACCGCCGGAAGTCCCGCCGATGAAACCGGCCGCGAACAGCATGCCGACGAACGCCGCGCCGAGTGACAACGCGTCGAGGCGCGTGATCGATTCCTTCAACACCACGCGGGCGAGGACGGTCGCGACGACCGGTCCGAGATAGTGCAACACGACGGCCCGGGACAGGTCGGTCAGGACGGTCGCGGACAGGTAGGTGGCCAGCGACAGGCCGAGGAAGACCCCACCTGCGACGACCGACGCGGACAGGCGGACTCGCCGCACTTGCCCGAGACGACGGGTGAACGCGAGCAGCACCAGCATGCCCACCGCGCCCACCGCCATGCGCCCGAAGGTCAGGGCCTCACCGAGCACCGCGCCGTCGGGCGTGGCCATGCGTCCGAACAGACCGGCCGCGCCCATCGCCGTGGCGGACAGGACGATGGCGACGACGCCGAATCGCCGGTCGCGGGAGGGCGCGGATCGGGGAGCGGGAGCGGGAAGCTGGGCGCGCGGCGGCGCGGCGGAAACTTGGGCGCGCGGCGGCGCGGCGGAAACTTGGGCGCGCGGCGGCGCGCCGAGGGAAACGGTCACACGTATTCCTCAGGCCAGGGTGCACTGCGGCACCAGCGGGTGATGTCGTTTCCCCGCTCTGTCATTGACCTGAGAGCTTTCGCGGACGTGATCCGCTTACACCTTCGGTGAACCCGGACGGGTTGCTTTCCAGAGGAGCCTCGCCACGGCGGTCTGGGGGCCTGAGAGATTCCCGGGGAGGTTGCTCCTTCGGCGCCCGCTGCTGTGCGGGACTCTCCCGCCGCGGTTCGGGTGGCTGTTCAGTTGTGGCGTCAAGTATGTCATGGCTGCGGGTGCGTGAGCATGTCGGGTTGTTTTCGCAGGTCACAGGCCATATCGGAAAAGATCGTCAGATACCTTCACAAATATAGGCATAATTGCTATGGTGTGGGTCACACGGTTTTTCGACCGGCGCGCATCGGTGATTTCGCATTCCGACGAATCGGGACCACCGGTCGACTCGTCTCTTCTCTCGTACGGCAACGGCATCTACAGACAGGTGGTCATATGGGCATCGGGATGGTCCTCGACATGGCGTCTGCCGCCACCCCCGATCGGATCGCTCTGGGTCCGCGGGCGAACGGCACGACCTATCGGCAACTCGACGAACTCGCTTCGCGCGGTGCGGGCCTGCTCGCCGAGCTCGGAGCCCGCCACGTCGTCTTCGTCGGCGTCAACAGTCCGGTGCTCCCCACGCTGATGTTCGCAGCGGGGCGCGCCGGAATCCCCCTGGCTCCCTTGAACTACCGGCTTCCGGCCCCGCAATTGCTCGAACTGATCGACCGACTCGACGATCCGGTGGTCGTGGCGGACGCCGAGTACGTGACCAAACTCGACGGATGCGCGAGCCGCATCGTCTCGACGGACGAATTTCTCGGACTGGCGAACGCGACGGAGCCGTTGGAGGCCGATCGCTCGGAGGACGAGGGCACGGCGATCGTGCTGTTCACCTCCGGTACCACCTCGGCTCCGAAGGGCGTGCTGCTCCGTCACCGGCACCTTCTGTCGTACCTCCTCAACACCGTCGAATTCGGTTCCGCGGCAGAGGAACACGCGACCCTGGTGAGCACCCCGCCGTATCACATCGCAGGCCTCGGGGCCGTCCTGAGCAACGTCTACTCGGGTCGCCGCATGGTCTACCTGCCCGATTTCACGCCGCAGGGATGGCTCGACCTCGTCCGGACGGAGGGGGTCACCAGCGCCATGGTGGTGCCCACGATGCTCGCCCGCATCGTCGACCACCTCGACGGCGCGCCCGCCGACGTCCCCACGCTCGGGTCGCTCGCCTACGGCGGCGCACGGATGCCCCAACCGGTCCTCGAACGTGCTCTCGCGGCGTTCGGCGACACCGGATTCGTCAACGCCTACGGCCTGACCGAAACCAGTTCGACGATCGCGGTCCTCGGCCCCGAGGACCATCGGGAGGCCTTCGCGAATCCGGAACTGCGCGGCCGGCTCGCCTCGACCGGCCGGATCGTGCCCGGTATCGAGGCGCAGATCCGTTCGGAGGACGGCGATCGCGTACTGCCCGAGGGGGAGACGGGCCTGCTGTGGGTGCGCGGAGCGCAGGTCAGCGGCGAGTACATGGGTAACGGTTCGGTGCTCGACGCGGACGGTTGGTTCCCCACCCGGGACCGCGCCCGGATCGAGGACGGCTATCTCTACATCGGTGGCCGCGCGGACGACACCATCATCCGTGGTGGTGAGAACATCGCGCCGGCCGAGATCGAGGACGTGCTGGCGCGTCATCCCCAGGTGCGGGAGGTGGCCGTGATCGGCACCCCCGACGACGAGTGGGGTGAACGGATCTGCGCGGTGATCGTCCCGGCGGCGGACGCCCACGACGACGCCGACGCGATCCGGACGTGGTGCCGCGAGCGCCTGCGCGGCTCGAGGACTCCCGACGACGTGGTGTTCGTCGACGATCTGCCTCGTACCCCGACCGGCAAACTCGTGCGCCGCGACCTCGTCGAACAGGTCACCGCCGGCCTCGCAGGATGACCCCGCCGTCCGCATCGTGGAGAGAACAGGCATTGCCGTGACCGACACCGTCGACACCGAACTCCTCCGGCGCGAGTGGGTCCTTCGGGCACGTCCGAACGGGCGCCCCCGCGCCACCGACGTCGAACTGGTCGAGACGACTCTCGGCGAACCTGCTCCCGGGCAGGTCCGCGTGCGGAATCTCGTCATGTCCGTCGAGCCCTACATGCGGGGCCGGATGGGGGGAGGGGCTTCCTACGCCGAACCGTACGAGCTCGATGCGCCCATGCTCGCGCCGACGGTCGGCGTCGTGTCCCGCTCGGATCGGCCGGAGCTGCCGGTGGGCTCGCTCGTTCTCCACGAATACGGTTGGCGCACGGAAAGTCTCGTCGACGTGACCGACTGCCGCAGGCTCCGGCACGACGACCTGCCCGCGGCTCTTCACCTGAGTGTCCTCGGTATCCCGGGGATGACGGCCTGGGTGGGGATCGACCGGATCGCGCAGGTCCGAGACGGCGACGTGGTGTTCGTGTCGTCCGCGGCCGGCGCGGTCGGGTCCACCGCCGTCCAGTTGGCGAAACAGCGCGGCGCCGTGGTGATCGCGAGTGCCGGATCGCCGGAGAAAGTCGCGCTCACAAAGGAACTCGGAGCGGACGCGGCCTTCGACCACCACGACGGGCCGGCGAAGGACCTGCTGCGTACCGCGATGGCCGAAGTCGGGGCCACGGCTCTCGACGTCTACTTCGACAACGTCGGAGGAGAACAGCTGGAAGCGGCCATCCGGGTGCTCGCCGACCACGCCCGCATCGCCCTGTGCGGGATGATCAGTGTCTACAACTCCGCCGCACCCGTGCCCGGTCCGAGCAATCTCCTGAAACTGATCTGGCGCCGCGCCCGGATGGAAGGCTTCCTGCTGGCCGACCATCTCGACGCACGCGAGCAGTTCGAGGACGAGATGGCCGGGCTCGTCCGGACCGGACGGATCCGGCCCGTCCACACCGAATTCTCCGGCGGCATCGCCGGTGCATGGGACGCCTTCGTCGGGATGCTCGACGGCGCCGCCACCGGCAAGGCCCTCGTTCCGCTCACCCCCTCCACCTGACCCCCCACCGGGAC
>NZ_JADZGH010000171.1:6525-14719 GCF_015865005.1 Rhodococcus sp. CX | reverse complement strand
CGGCGCTGTGGTTCGCGGTCGCGGACCTTCGGCTATTTCGCAACAGCCCGTCAACCGACCGAATGTACCGCTCGCTCGGAAAAAGGAGGGGGTGGATCACCCAGCCGGCCGAATACGCGGGACGACACGGGAGAAACGGTGCGCTAGCCCTTCTTGGCCGCTGCCTTCGCCGACTTCTTGAACTCGCGCACCTCCTGCAGCGACGTCTCGTCGACGACGTCGGCGATGGATCGGCGGGATCCTTCCTGGCCGTAGTCGCCGGCGGCCTCGCGCCAACCTTCCGGCTGCACACCCATCTGCTTGCCGAGAAGTGCCAGGAAAATGCGGGCCTTCTGGTCTCCGTAGCCGGGCAGCGCCTTCAACCGCTTCAGGACCTGTTTGCCGTCCGGATCTCCCGACGTCCAGATGGCCGCCGCATCGCCGTCGTATTCGTCGACGATCGCCGCGCACAGGGCCTGGATCCGCTGCGCCATCGACTTCGGGAACCGGTGCACGGCCGGGGGTTGCGCGCAGACGGCGACGAAGTCGTCGGGATCGGCTTCCGCGATTGCGTGCACATCGAGTCCGCCGAGCCGGTCGGCGAGCTTCTTCGGGCCGGCGAAGGCCGTCTCCATCGGGACCTGCTGGTCGAGGAGCATGCCTATGAGCAGTGCCAGCGGGTCGGAGGCGAGCAGTGCGTCGGCGTCCGTGTCCCCGACCAGCTTCAGCGTCGATGCCATGGGTTGATCATGCCTTGCCCGTCATCGCCGTCGCCACAGGACGACGCCGGAGATCGCCACGACCGTGAGCCCCAGCGGACAACACGGCACGTCCTGTGGATAAGGCCCATCCGAGATGTTCTGTGAGGTCACAGCGCTGCGCCGGGGAGTTGTCCACGTACCGTCCACCGTCGGTCCACGGGTTCTCCACAGATTTGTCCACAGCCTGGGCACAACTCGCTCGAAACGGACGGACACCCGGAAAAGCAACCGCCGCCGCACCCGGTTCGGGTGCGACGGCGGAAGGAAGCCGGTGGCTCGCTCAGCCGGCGAGGGCCTTCTCCGTGGCGGCGAGCAGCACGCACGTGGCGACGCCGTCCATGGCCTTGGCCAGTTCGTCGAGCGACGGGAAGCTCGGCGCGAGCCGGATGTTCTTGTCGTCGGGGTCGTTCTTGTAGGGGAACGCCGATCCGGCGCCGGTCAGCGCGATGCCGGCGTCCTTCGCCAGCGCGATGACGCGCTTCGCGGTGCCCTCGACGACGTCGAGGCTGATGAAGTAGCCGCCCTTGGGTTCGGTCCAGGACGCGACCTTCGACGCGCCGAGACGATCCTCGAGGATGCGCAGCACCAGCGCGAACTTCGGCGCGAGGATCTCGCGATGCTTGGCCATGTGGGCACGCACGCCCTCGGCGTCGCCGAAGAACCGCAGGTGCCGCAGCTGGTTGATCTTGTCCGGGCCGATCGTCTTGATGCCCAGGAACTTCTGGTACCAGGCCAGGTTGGCGGCGGAGGCCCCGAAGAAGCTGACACCCGATCCGGCGAAGGTGATCTTCGAGGTCGAGGCGAGCGCGAAGATCCGGTCCGGGTTCCCGGCCTCGGCGGCGAGGCCGAGGATGTCGATGGCCGGCGCGCAGTCCTCGACGAGGGGGTGCACCGCGTAGGCATTGTCCCAGAAGATCCGGAAGTCGGGAGCCGCGGTGGGCATCGACACCAGCGCGCGGGCGACGTCCAGGGAGTAGACGGCACCGGTCGGGTTCGAGTACGTCGGTACCGTCCACATGCCCTTGATCTGCGGATCCGCGGCGACCAGCTCGGCGATGAGGTGGGTGTCCGGACCGTCGTCACGCAGCGGCACCGGGATCATCTCGATGCCGTAGGACTCGGTGATCGCGAAGTGACGGTCGTAGCCGGGGGCCGGGCACAGGAACTTGACGACCGGTTCCTGCGACCACGGACGCGGCGAACCGACGGTGCCGTGCAGCAGCGACGCGACGATCAGGTCGTGCATGATCTCGAGGCTCGCGTTGTTACCGGCCATGAGGTTCTCGACGGGGATGTTCAGCAGCTCGGCGAAGATCGCGCGCAGCTCCGGCAGGCCGGTGAGGCCGCCGTAGTTGCGGCAGTCGGTGCCGCTTCCGTCGCGGTAGTCGCCCTCGCCCGGCAGCGACAGCAGCTCTGCGGAGAGGTCGAGCTGTTCGGGGGACGGCTTGCCGCGGGTCAGGTCCAGCGTGAGCTTTTCGGTCTTCAGCCGGTCGTAATTGGCGGACTGGCGCTCGTGCTCTGCAACGAGTTCCTCATGGCTCATCAACCCGATCTGGGTTTGGACAGGCATGCGGAAGAACCTTTCACCGTGCACGGCGACACGGGCATCGGCGGAGACTAAGGGGACCCCGCGCACCCGGCAGAGCCCGTTGACCCTTGCTGCCTTCCGGCCCTGGGGGAGTTCACAGGATGCGCGCCGCGCGGGATCCATCGGCAAGTGTAGAGGACATGCCACCCAGGCGTGGAATCGCCCCGGCGCGACCCCGAGAAAAGTCACCGCCACCTGCTCGTTTGGCAAGAATCGCGGAGTGTTCGGTATGCTTCCCCACGGAGGATTCGCCTAGTGGCCTATGGCGCTCGCCTGGAACGCGGGTTGGGTTAACGCCCTCAGGGGTTCAAATCCCCTATCCTCCGCCACGGGAAACGCCCGTGACCGGCAGAAATGCAGGTCACGGGCGTTTTCTTCCTCGCGGTGCACCGCGGGTCAGTGCTCTGCGCGCGGCACCAGCCGCAGCCCGCCGGCCGGTGCCGGTGCCGAAGCAAGCTGCTCACCGATCTCGCGGGCCGCCTCGATCTGCGCCCTCGTCGCCCGCAGCTGGCGACGGAACACCTCCTGACGGCGGCCGTCCTCGAGGACCAGGGCGATGCACCACAGACCGAGCCACGATGTCCTCGGTGCCCCCTCGGGGGTCGCCTCCGACAGGCGGCGGCCCCGATAGCGGTCGAGAAACTGCACCGTCGCCGCGTTCACATCGATGTCGAGGGCGATCGACAGCGCGAGCATCGCGTCGTCGGAGGGCTGCCAGTCCTCGGGCAGAACAGGGTCGTCGACCGGACCGCCGGTGGTCAGGTGAAGGCGCGGCTCAGGCTCCATACAGTCATGGTCGCTGCCTCCGGCCTCCCGGAGGGCCCGGACACGCCGGGTCGACCGTCCCACCTCGAAGAACCCGACGCTCGCAATCGTGCCGCGGATCGGGAACGATGACGCCGTGCCGTCGACCTCCCGATTCCTGCCCTGGATCCTCGCGTTGGCCACCGGCGTGGTCGTCACCGACCAGCTCAGCAAGTGGTGGGCGGAATCGACCCTGCCCCGGGGCGTCTCGACGCCCGTCGTCGGCGAATTCCTCGAGTGGCGGCTCGTCTACAACCCCGGCGCGGCATTCGGGCTCGGCGCCGACTCCACCTGGGTACTGACCGTGGTCGCGGGCGTCGCCGTCGTCGCCCTCACCGTGCTGGCGGCGCGAACCCTCTCTCCCGCATGGGCGCTCGGCGTCGGCGCGCTGCTCGGCGGCGTCACGAGCCACCTGGGTGATCGCCTGCTTCGCGCACCCGGGTTCGCTCGCGGGCACGTCGTCGACTTCATCGCCTACAACAAGTGGTTCGTCGGCAATGTCGCCGACATCGCCATCGTCGGCGGCGCGGCCTTCCTGACGGTCCTGACCCTGCTGGGCATGCAGGCACGTCCGGCAGCCGTCTCCGCGGGCTGATCTCGCGGAAACTGCTCTGCCACAGCAGTTCCGGCTACTCGCAGGCAACCCCGTCGCGGTCGCCGTCCATCTCCGGGCGGTAGCCGGGTTGTCCGGCATACAGCGGTGCCGCTCCGGCCGCGCGGGCCGCGGCACAGTTCGCGAAGTACACACCGGTCGACGCCGGGACGGAAGGCTCGGGAGTCTGCGTCGCAACCGGTTCGGATGCCGCGGCTCCGTCGCACTCGGACAGCACCCGCGCGATCGCGTCGTGTTCGGCCTGCGTCACCCACAGCCCGTACGCCGCCTTCACCTGGACCTGCCGTGCCACATAGGTGCACCGATACGCGCGGTTCGGCGGCAGCCAGGTGGCGGCATCACCGTCGCTCTTCTTCTGGTTCGTCGGGCCGTCGACTGCCTGGAGGTTGCGCGGATCGTTCGCGAAGTCCACGCGGGTCTGCGCGTCGAGTTGCTGCGCGCCCTTCTGCCAGGCGTCCGACAACGCGACGACATGGTCGATCTGCACGGCCTCCGACGTTCCCTGGCCGCGGGTGAACGGGATCGTCGTGCCGGTGTAGGCATCGTGCAGGGTGCCCGACAGGACGACGCAGTCGCGGGTACCCGGCTTGAACTCGATGTCGACGAGGTCGCGGCGCAGGATGTCGTTGCGAGTGTCGCAGCCGTTGTGGCCGCCGTCGACGTCGACGTCGTCGCTCCACGCCTGCCCGAACAGCTCGCGGTCGTAACCACTCTTCGGAGCGCGGCCCTTGATCGGCAGTTGCGCCAGGACCGCCAGCGCCGCCGTCGCCTCGGACGTGGAGGCTCCGCTCGGCTGCGGTTCGGAGCCGGTGGGTGCGGCGGCGGCCGTGACCGGCGCCGATCGGGAAACGGTCGCAGTCGTGGGGTCTGCGGTCACGCCGCATCCCGTGAGGGTTGCAATCGCGGCGACGGCAGCAACGAGCCGGCCGCCCCGGTTGAAGGTCGCCGATCGGCCGGTCACTCGAAATACTCCTGGTCGGGATGGATCCGTGGACTGTCGCCCGACCACACTGCCTCGTTGCACGAGGTAAGCAAAATCGGAGACGTGGCGCGTCGCACACCCACCGAATGATTAGCATTTGGGGAGTGGTCGGATACGACAGGAAACTCCAGGGTTTGGCAATCGCCCTGTCCTCCCTCGCGGGATTCGTCGACGCCCTCGGTTTCGTCACGCTCGGCGGGGTGTTCGTCTCCTTCATGAGCGGTAACTCCACCCGCATGTCCGTGGGTATCGCCGACGGACACTGGTCGCAGGCCGCACTCGTCGCGGGGATCCTCGGGTTGTTCGTCGCGGGCGTCGTACTCGGCGGCGTCGTCGCGGAGATCACCGGCCCGGATCGCCGCAGCCGCAAGTTCGCGGTCCTGGCGACGGTGTCCGCCCTGTTGTTCGCCGGCGCGGTCGCGGCGGCGCTCGACTGGACGCCGGTGGCGATCATCGCGATGACCCTGGCGATGGGCGCCGAGAACAACGTGTTCCGGCGCGACGGCGAAACCAGCGTGGCGCTGACCTACATGACGGGCGCGCTGGTCAAGATCGGCCAGCGCGTCGCCGCGGCGATGTTCGGGGGACCCCGATGGTCCTTCCTGCCCTATCTCGGGCTGTGGGCCGGGCTTGTGGGAGGTGCCGTGCTCGGTGCACTCGCCCACCGCGCCCTCGGTCTGCACGCGCTGTGGATCGCGACGGCGGCCGCGGGGGTGCTCACCGTTGCGGTGAGATACCTCCCCTACAAGCCCGCTACCCGGCCGATGTGAACCGTCCGCTCAGACCGAGAGCAACCGCTGGAAGAAGTCGCGGTAGCGCTTCAACGCGAGCCGGAGATCTTCGGTGGACGCTTCGTCGCCTCGGGCCCACTGCTCCTCGAGCCGCGACCGCGCGTCCGCGAAGCCGCTCGTGAGCCGCTCGACGACATCGGACACCAGACCGTCCGCCTTCCGGACACACTCCCGGGGATCGTCGACGAAACCGGCCTGGACCTCGTCCCAGCGCGACCTGAGTCCCGACAACTCCTCCTGCCCGAAAAGTTCGTCGCGAGAGTCCGATTCGGGCGCCGCGGAGGTCCTCTCGGCTTGCGCGGTCGGCGTACCGACATCGCCGGCCGACCCGAGATCACCGGCCGGCGGAGCAGCACTCTCGGTCCTCGCGGCCGTCTCTCCCGTCGACACGCGGGTGTCCGCCGGTACTCCGGCGTCCGCCGGTACTGCGCTTTCCCCGGTCGTCGGGTCGGTGCGGTAGGTCGACGATCCGGCTGCCTCGGTCGATGGTGCTACTCCCCCGGTCGTTTCGGTGCTGCCGGGATGCGGATCCTGGGTGGTCATGCGCGCGCCTCCTTCGGGTTGCCCTGCTCGTTGTCCCGCGCGAGGAGCGATTCGAAGAGCGTTCGATAGTGCACGAATGCCTCGCGCTGGTCCTCCGTGCGGACAGTGCCGTTCTGCTGCGTCAGGTAGATGCCGTGCGCAGCGCGATAGTTCTCGACGACCGTCGGGTGATCGACCGAGATGTCGGCCGCGCGCCGGTCGAAGTCGTCGACCGGGTAGCCGCGCTCGCGCATGACCTCGGTGACGAGCCGGTCCGCGGCGCCGACCGTACCCGAGGGATCGTCGATGAACGCGGTCTGCACCGTCCGCCAGGTCTCCTGGTACCTCTCGCACGCTTCGGGCGAGAGCGCCACGATGTCGAGTGCCTCCCGTTTCTTCTCGCGGGCCGCGAGCTCGTTCTCGGCGGCACGTCGTTCGCCGACCTCGTCGACGGTCCGCTCGTACTCGGGCCCGAACCGCTCCTTCAGGTGCTCCGTCCGCGTGCGGCCGCGCGCGGCACGCGCGGCGACAATCGCGGCGACGACGGCGACCACGGCGATCGCCGCGAGCACCCCGATCAGGATCCATCCCCACACAGGCATCTCGTCGACCTCCTCGTCCCCGAGCGGATACCCGAAAGGCGGTGGCGGAAACGTGATGGGTCGACCTTGTTTCGGCACGACGTCCCGCAGGGATCGATCCGACGCGGGAACGGTTCGGACGGAACGGTTTACGGCTTCATTTGACCGAATCCATTACACGGGTGGGAAATTCGACGCGGGTGAACCACCACGCGACCCGGCCCGCGCGGTGACTTCGTGGCGAGATCAATTCGGCGTGGTCACCTTCTGGCCGGTGGGGTCGAGAACCCACCACACGCCGTCGTCTCCCTGGCCTTTGACCTCGCCGGGGGCGGTGTCGTCGACGAAGAAGTAGATCGGCCATCCGTTCACAGTTATCTGTTGCTTGCCGTCCGGTCCGGGAATCGTGCCGATCTGCCCGCCGACGCCCTCGACCTGCGGGGTGGTCGTGTCGGTGAGGACCGGCGGCCACTCGACGAGGCACTGTCCGGTGCAGGAGCTCGTGCCGGAACCGGGGGTGTCCTGGTCGAAGATGTAGACGGTCATCCCGCTGCCGTCGACGATGATGTCGCCGAGTTCGGACCCTGCGACCGCGAGTGCCGCCCCCGCAGCGCCCGCAGGTGGCGGGGAGGCGCCTTCCGTCGTACGGGTCTGTTCGGTGGTGTGCGTGGTCCCGTGGTCGTAGGCCCCGCTGTCGGTGTCCTTGTCGCCGTTGTCGGAGCAACCGGCCAGTACCAGGACGGCTGCGACGGCCACCGGCGTCGCGGCGCGCACAACTCTTCTCCGCACGAATCTGTTCATAGGAATCGGGTCCTTCTTCCAGTCGGTGCCCGTACCTGCGTACCGCAAGGCAGGGCCGGAATCTGCCGGACGCACCCCTCCGCCGACCTCGACAAACACTGTTGTGGGTCCGTTCGATTCTCTCACCGGGAAGGGTCACATCGGGGCGGATCGGGCCGACTGCAAGGAGATTTCGCCCTGGCGACAGCGCGGTCGGCGGCCGCCGGCTTCCTGCTGAACGCTGTGCCTCAGGCGGTGACACCCGTTGTCAGAATGGAGGCGAGTTCGCGGTAGGCGCTCGCATCGTCGAGCCCGGTGGCGGCACGGACGCGGCCCTGCTGGATGCGCACCATCATCGTCGCAGCGAGGTCGGCGGCGAAGGCCGCGTTCACTCCTCGGAAGTCGCCGGTGGCGACGCCCTCGGTGATCAGTTCCTGGACGCGGCGGGCAGCGATCCGGGTATTGCGCTCGTACACCTCGCGGGCCGGGGCGAAGGCGTCGAGGTCGTTCATGAACTGCTCCGAGGCTGCGGCGAGCGCCTCACCGACGGCCGTGAGATATGCGGCGATGCGATCCGCGGCGCCTGCGGCGGCGACCTTGGCCTCGACCTGTTCGGTCGCCCTTTTGAAGAAGTGCACCGTCGCCGCCGTGACCAGCTGTTCCTTGCTGCCGGCGAGGGTGTAGAGGGTGGACTTGGAACATTGGAGGCGCGCAGCGATCGCATCGAGCGTCAGATGCGCGAAGCCCTC
Organism: Rhodococcus sp. CX; assembly: GCF_015865005.1. NCBI lineage: Bacteria > Bacillati > Actinomycetota > Actinomycetes > Mycobacteriales > Nocardiaceae > Rhodococcus > Rhodococcus sp. CX. The sequence goes on along the minus strand of NZ_JADZGH010000171.1, from coordinate 6,569 downwards.
CGCGAGGAACAGCTCCACCAGCCCGTCGAACAGTTCGGTGCGAC
>NZ_JADZGH010000171.1:1132-6515 GCF_015865005.1 Rhodococcus sp. CX | reverse complement strand
GGGGACTGATTGCAGTACTCTCCTGTCGGCAGTACTGTGAAGCGGAACCCAGTACTACTTTCCGTATTCCCCTACTACTTTCCGTATTCCCCGAGGAGAATCCTGTGGCCGTCGACCGTCTCTTGCCCACCGACGAGGCCCGTGACCTCATCCAGCTCACCCGCGACGTGGCCGACAAGGTGCTGGCCCCGATCGTCGACGAGCACGAGAAGACGGAGACCTATCCCGAGGGCGTCTTCGCCACCCTCGGCGAGGCCGGGCTGCTGAGCCTGCCGTACCCCGAGGAGTGGGGTGGCGGTGGCCAGCCCTACGAGGTGTACCTGCAGGTTCTCGAGGAACTCGCCGCCCGCTGGGCCGCGGTCGCCGTCGCGGTCAGCGTCCACAGCCTCGCCTGCCACCCGTTGATGGCCTTCGGCACCGACGAGCAGAAGCAGAAGTGGCTGCCGGACATGCTCGGCGGCAACACCATCGGCGCCTACAGCCTGTCCGAACCGCAGGCCGGTTCCGACGCGGCCGCACTCGCCTGCAAGGCCACCGCCACCGAGGGCGGGTACCGCATCACCGGCTCGAAGGCGTGGATCACCCACGGCGGCATCGCCGACTTCTACAACCTGTTCGCCCGCACCGGCGAAGGCTCCAAGGGCATCTCGTGCTTCCTCGTCCCCAAGGGCACCGAGGGACTGACCTTCGGCAAGCCCGAGGAGAAGATGGGCCTGCACGCCGTCCCCACCACCTCGGCGCACTACGACGACGCGTTCGTTCCGGAGGAGCGCCGCCTCGGCGCCGAAGGACAGGGTCTGCAGATCGCCTTCAGCGCCCTCGACTCCGGTCGCCTCGGCATCGCCGCCGTCGCGGTCGGGCTCGCGCAGGCCGCGCTCGACGAAGCCGTTGCCTACGCCCAGGAGCGGACGGCGTTCGGCCGCAAGATCATCGACCACCAGGGTCTCGGCTTCCTGCTCGCCGACATGGCCGCCGCGGTCGACTCGGCCCGTGCCACCTACATCGACGCGGCCCGGCGCCGCGACGCGGGCCTGCCGTACTCGCGCAACGCCTCGGTCGCCAAGCTCGTCGCCACCGACGCGGCGATGAAGGTCACCACCGACGCCGTCCAGGTCCTCGGCGGCTACGGCTACACCCGTGACTTCCGCGTCGAGCGGTACATGCGGGAAGCCAAGATCACCCAGATCTTCGAGGGCACCAACCAGATTCAGCGACTGGTCATCAGCCGTCACCTGGCCGGCTGACCCGCCACCTCTCCCCACTGCCCTACTGCCCTACTGCCCTACTGCCGAAAGCTCACTCATGACCACCTCTGTGATCGTCGCCGGCGCCCGCACCCCCATGGGACGGCTGCTGGGCTCGTTGAAGGACTTCTCCGGCTCGGACCTCGGCGCCGTCGCCATCAAGGGCGCACTCGACAAGGCCCACGTATCCCCCGACCAGGTCGACTACGTCATCATGGGCCAGGTCCTCACCGCCGGGGCCGGCCAGATCCCCGCCCGCCAGGCCGCCGCCAAGGCCGGCATCCCGATGGACGTCCCGGCCCTGACCATCAACAAGGTCTGCCTGTCCGGGCTGACTGCGATCGCGATGGCCGACCAGCTCATCCGCGCAGGCGAATTCGACATCGTCGTCGCCGGTGGGCAGGAATCGATGAGCCAGGCACCGCACCTGCTCGAGAAGAGCCGCACCGGATTCAAGTACGGCGATGTCACGATGCGCGACCACATGGCGCACGACGGGCTCTACGACGTCTTCACCGATCAGGGCATGGGCAACCTCACCGAGTACGCCAACATCGACGAGCGGGCCGTGTCCCGCGAGGAGCAGGACGCGTTCTCCGCGGCGTCGCATCAGAACGCGGCCCGCGCCTGGAAGGACGGCCTGTTCGACGACGAGGTCGTGCCGGTGCCGATCCCCCAGCGCAAGGGCGACCCCGTCCTGTTCACCGCGGACGAGGGCATCCGCCCGGACACCACCGCCGAATCGCTCGCCAAGCTGCCGCCCGCGTTCCTGAAGGACGGCACGGTCACCGCCGGGTCGGCCTCGCAGATTTCCGACGGTGCCGCCGCCGTCGTCGTGATGAGCAAGGCCAAGGCCGAGGAACTCGGACTGTCCTGGATCGCCGAGATCGGCGCGCACGGCGTGGTGGCCGGCCCCGATTCGACCCTGCAGTCGCAGCCCTCGCGGGCCATCGCGAAGGCCTGCGAGCGTGAGGGTATCGCCCCGACCGACCTCGATCTCGTCGAGATCAACGAGGCATTCGCCGCGGTCGGCATCGCATCGGCCCGCGAACTCGGCCTCGACCGGACGCGGATCAACGTCAACGGTGGCGCCATCGCGCTCGGCCACCCTCTCGGGATGTCCGGGGCGCGCATCGTGCTGCACCTCGCGCTCGAACTCGGCCGCCGCGGCGGTGGTACCGGTGTCGCCGCGCTCTGCGGTGGTGGCGGTCAGGGCGACGCACTCGTCCTGCGCGTGCCGTGAGCTGAGCGCCCTGTCCCTTCCGGTTGCGAGAACCCCGTGACCGTCCCCCCGACCAGGAGAATTTCATGAACATCGACGGAGCCGTCGCAATCGTCACCGGTGGTGCCTCGGGCCTCGGCAACGCCACCGCCCGGGCCCTGCACGAACGCGGAGCCCAGGTGGTGCTGATCGATCTGCCGAGCTCGCGCGGCACCGACGCGGCAGCGGCCATCGGTGAGGGCGCGCACTTCGTCGCCGCCGACGTCACCTCCCCCGACGAGGTCACCGCAGCCGTCGATTTCGCTGCCGGTCTCGGTGATCTGCGGGTCGCGGTCAACTGCGCGGGTGTCGCCACGCCCGGAAAGGTCCTCGGCCGCAACGGGGCCCTTCCCCTCGAGGAGTTCGAACGCGTCGTCCGCATCAACCTCGTCGGCACGTTCAACGTGATCCGGCTGGCCGCGGAGAAGATCGCCGCGACCGATCCGATCGACGGCGAGCGCGGCGTCATCGTCGACACCGCCTCGGTCGCCGCCTTCGACGGGCAGATCGGTCAGCCCGCCTACGCCGCGTCGAAGGGTGGGGTCGCGGCCCTGACTCTGCCGCTGGCCCGCGAGTTTGCCCGGCATCTCATCCGGGTCGTGACGATCGCGCCCGGAATCTTCGAGACCCCGATGATGGCCGGTCTCCCCGAGGAAGCGCAGCGCTCACTCGGCGAGCAGGTTCCGCATCCCTCGCGTCTCGGTAAGGCCGACGAGTACGCGGCACTGGCCGCCCACATCATCGACAACCCGATGCTCAACGGCGAGACGATCCGCCTCGACGGCGCCATCCGTATGGCACCGCGCTGACCGCTGTATCCGATCGCGCCGTTGCCGGCCACGGACCGTAGGTAGCGGCACCGACAGCTGCCTACGGTTCCTCGGCCGGCACGTCGGCGAGCGAGTTACCGCCTCGGATCGCGGGGCTTCGACCACAATCGAGGCCATGACGAACGCAGCGTCCCCCGCCGACCACTACCGCGACCTCGCCGCCAAGTTCACCGCCACCGTCGAAGCGGTCCCCACCGACCGGTGGAGCTCACCGTCTCCGTGCGACGGCTGGACCGCTCGCGACGTGGTGCAGCACGTCGTCGAGACCCAGCGCGACATCGTCACCAAGGTCGGCCTCGAGCTGCCGTCCGAACCGTCACCGGAAGCGGATCCGGTCGGGGCGTGGATCGCGACCCGCGACGCGATGCAGGAGATCCTCGACGATCCGGCTCGCGGAAACCTCGAGTACGAAGGCTATTTCGGGCGGACGTCCCTCGCCGCGACCGTCGACCGGTTCTACACCTTCGATCTGGTGGTGCACGGGTGGGACCTGGCGCGTGCGACGGGCCTCGACGAAACCATCGCCGACGCCGACCTCGATTTCGTCGAGTCCGCGGCGACCGCGATGGGGGAATCGATCCGCATGGCGGGTGTGTGCGGTCCGGCCGTCGATGTGCCCGAGGGCGCCGACCGCACCACCCGGGTCCTCGGATACCTGGGCCGACAGGCCTGAGCGTCGCATACCGGCGTCGTGCCTGGTCGTCGTGGTGCCGGTCGGTCTCCGGTAGGCGGTACCCATACCGTCGTATGTCCGATTGATGCAGGTACGGTGCATCCATGCGCGCCCGTCCGTACGCCACCACGAACCCCAACCGCCTCGCCGCTGCCCTGCTCCAGGTCGCGGCACGCAGCGGCTTGGACTCGGCGAGCGTGCGCGAGGTCGCGAGTGAGGCCGGGGTCTCCATCGGCGCGGTGCAGCATCATTTCCCGACGAAGGACGCGATGCTCGCGTTCGCTTTCCGGGCGCTCGCCGACCGGGTCCTGGCCCGGCTGAGCAGCACCGATCCCGACATCGACCCGTCCCGCACCTTGTTCGCGGCTCTGAGCCAGTTGCTGCCGCTCGACGAACAGCGAGCCAGCGAAGCGCAGGTCATGGCGGCCTTCACGGTCCGCGCGGTCACGTCGCCGCCGCTCGGGGCAATCCGCCACGCGACGCTGTTCACGATGCGCACGGGAGTGTCCGCCGTATTGATCCGGATGGGCATCCCGGAGCCGGAGACACGGGCGACGCTGCTGCTCGCCGCCGTCAACGGTCTCGCTCTCGACGCGATCGCGTGCCCGGCGCTGTATCCGCCGGAGTTCCTCACCCACTCCCTGCACACCCAGATTCAGCTGGCCCTCGCCGACGACTGATGCGACCATCATTCGGTCTGCCCGAGTGAATGATCCCGTCACCCGGAACGAGGGGCTCCGCGATGACCGAGGTTTCACCTTCCCCACGCGCGGAACAGCGCTGGACCGCCTCGGCGTTCGTGCTCGTGTCGATGGCCGTGCCGTTCCTGCTTCCCGCGCACTACTCGCCGGGTACCACGTGGTTGCTTCCTGTCATCGAGGGATCGGTTCTCGTCGCGCTCGTCATCGTCGATCCCGGTCGGATCGACCGCCCGGGCAGATGGGTGCGGGCGCTGTCCGTCGCCCTGGTGGTCGTGATCGCGGCGGGGGCGGCGTGGAGTGCGGCGCGGCTGGTGTGGGATCTGCTGCACAGCTCACCGACCGCCACGGTCGCGATCGACCTGCTGCTGTCCGGTGCGCTGGTGTGGATGCAGACCGTCCTGGCATTCGGCTTCCTGTACTGGGAACTCGACGGTGGTGGTGCCGTGAACCGGCACCTGCGGCCCCGGGCCCATCCCGACCTGGCGTTCCCCCAGCAGCTCGAGCCCGAACTCGCGCCGCCGGGGTGGCGGCCCGTCTTCGCCGACTACCTGTTCCTCGCCCTGATCAACGCCACCACGTTCGGCCCCGCCGACGTCCTTCCCCTGGCTCGGTGGGCGAAGCTGACCATGGCCGTGCAGTCCCTGCTGTCGCTGGTGATCCTCGGTCTCGTCGTG
>NZ_JADZGH010000171.1:0-1052 GCF_015865005.1 Rhodococcus sp. CX | reverse complement strand
GTGGCGGTCCCGACCGCCACAAAGGCACACGGGCGGCGGAGCCGCACTCAGGCACACGGGCGGCGGAGCCGCACCCGGATAGGGTGCAGGAATGTTCTATTCGGAGGCCGAGGCACCGGTGGGAGCCGGGCGGTTCGCGCCGAGCCCCTCCGGCGACCTGCACATGGGAAACCTGCGGACCGCCGTGCTCGCATGGTTGTTCGCCCGCAGCACCGGACGCCGGTTCCTGGTGCGCGTCGAGGATCTCGATCGGGTCCGGCCCGGCGCGGAGCACGCTCAGCTCGCGGACCTGGCGGCACTCGGCATCGACTGGGACGCCGAGGTCGTCCACCAGTCGCGGCGGCTTCGTCTGTACGAGGAGGCGATCGACCGGCTCACCCGGGCCGGGCTGACCTACGAGTGTTTCTGCACCCGACGCGAGATCCAGCAAGCCACCTCCGCACCGCACGCGCCGGCCGGTGCCTATCCGGGCACCTGCCGCAGGTTGTCGAGTGCCGAACGGGCCGAGAAGATGGCGTCGGGCCGCCCGCCGGCCGTGCGGTTGCGGGCCGGAACGGACTTCTTCACGGTGCACGACGTGCTGCACGGCGATTTCACCGGAATCGTCGACGATCTCGTGCTGCGACGCGGCGACGGGACCCCCGCCTACAACCTGGCGGTCGTCGTCGACGACGCCGCGCAGGGCATCGATCAGGTCGTGCGCGGCGACGACCTGCTCTCCTCCGCACCCCGTCAGGCGTATCTGGCTGGGCTGCTCGATCTTCCGGCGCCGGTGTACGCGCACGTCCCGCTCGCTCTCAACGCGGAGGGCAAGAGGCTGGCCAAGCGCGACGGCGCCGTGACCCTCGCCGATCAACGCGCCCTCGGGCACACTCCCGCGGATGTGCTGGGCCGGATCGCCGTGTCCCTCCGCCTGGCCGATCCCGGGGAGCCGGTGACGCTGCCGCTGCTGCTCGACCGCTGGAACCCGGCGCTGCTGCCCCGGCATCCGTGGGTGTTCGAGATCGAGCCCGTCCGGCCCGACGAAGCCGGGATCGCCGGACAAAGTTGAT